>CAYTXH010000001.1:0-9546 GCA_964441115.1 uncultured Gammaproteobacteria bacterium
CAACATTACAAGAATTAGGAATCAGAGCTACTGCTTTAAAATCTTTGGAAAATCAGTTGCTACGGCCACACGGAGTTATTTTAATTTGTGGTCCTACAGGTTCTGGTAAAACCACTACTCTCTATTCTGTTTTATCGAAGCTTTCGACGAGCAAAGTAAATATTTCGACCATTGAAGATCCTGTCGAGTATCAAATTCCTGGTGCAAATCAAGTTCAGGTTAATACTCAAATTGGTTTAACATTTGCGAATGCTCTACGCTCTTTCCTGCGACAAGATCCAAATATTATGTTAGTTGGAGAGATTCGAGATACTGAAACTGTCGAATTGGCCATTCAAGCTGCATTAACGGGTCACCAAGTATTCTCCACAATTCACACGAACTCAGCCTCAGGTTCATTACCTCGTATGCTAGATATGGGTGCTGAGCCGTACTTGGTTGCCTCTGCCGTCAATTGTGCGGTTGGCCAGCGTATTTTGCGAAAAATATGTAGCCATTGCCAAGTGGCATACACTCCTCCACCTGAAGTTGCCGAAAATATTAAACAAGTATTAGGTCCTTTATTACCTCAAAAACCAATTCAATTATATAAAGGGAATGGTTGTGGTAATTGTGGTTATACTGGCTATCAAGGTAGAAGCGGTATTTATGAAGTTTTACCTATATCTGAAGCTATCGTCAAATTAGTTTTGTCTCATGCTTCAGCAGGTGAAATTGAAAAGCAGGCTGTTCTTGAAGGAATGATAACTATGAAACAAGATGGTTACTTAAAAGTGTTAGAAGGTCAAACAACTTTAGAGGAGGTCTTACGTGTCGCTCAAGACTAGGATCAGGATGCAGTAATTAGTGTGTACGCCGCAAAAGGCGAGCTTCGCCTATGGCGAGGTTTAGTGTTTAGTTAAAAATAGAAATAATTATATGGAAAGTCAGTTTATACATTTTTTAAATAAATTTTTTAATTCAGCTCCGCTGATTAAAAAACAACCCTTGAAAGAGGGAGACGGGAGCCGAGTTTAGCGAGGCGAGCGCACGAGGGAGAAAACTCCCTTCGAGTTGTCTCCCTTGTGAACAAACTTTATGAATATCCAACAACTACTACAAACCACAATCGTTCGGAAAGCCTCGGACTTACATTTATTAGTTGGCTATCCACCTCAAATCCGAGTTAATGGTGAATTAGTTGCTGCTCCAGGATCTGTTGAAATAACGAATAACGATATGGAGATCATGCTTCAAGCCATTCTTAATCCTCGTCAACGCCAAATTCTAGATAGTACATGGGAACTCGATTTAGGTTTAGGTTTTCAAGACAGTAATCGTTTCCGAGTTAATATTTATCGGCAAAAAGGTAGTTATGCTGCCGCTTTTCGATTAATTCCTAATACCATTCGTCCCTTAGCCGAAACTGGATTACCAGAAGTAGTTCAAAAAGTTGTGAATTTAAGGCAAGGTCTGATTTTAGTAACTGGTCCAACTGGTCATGGTAAATCGACGACACTAGCTTCATTTATTAATCAGATTAATCAAACACAGTCTTCGCATATTATTACTGTTGAAGATCCAATTGAGTTTATCTATCCCAAAGGTAAAAGCATCATCTCTCAACGAGAACTTAATGCTGATACTCAATCGTGGACCAACGCTTTAAAATATGCACTACGTGAAGATCCTGATGTGGTTCTAATTGGTGAAATGCGGGATTTAGAAACAATTTCTACCGCTATGACAATCGCTGAAACTGGTCACTTAGTTTTCGCTACGTTGCACACCAATTCTGCTGCTCAAACTGTCGACCGAATTATCGACGTTTTTCCTGAAGATCAACAGCCACAGATTAGAACTCAGTTGGCTTCAGTTGTTGAAGCTATTATTTCAGTTCGACTAATTCCAACTATTCAACCGGGGCGCGCTTTAGCCTCAGAAATTGCCTTTGGAGTTCCAGCCTTAAGATCATTAATACGTGAAGCCAAAACTCATTTAATTGATAATATGGTTCAAACCTCAGGGGAATTAGGCATGCGGTTATTAGAAACTTCTTTAGCAGAATTAGTTCATACCGGACAAGTTAGCTCACAAGTCGCCACCAATTTCTCAATACGTCCTCAAGTGTTGTCTAAATTGTTGTAATCAAAACTAAATTGAATGGCCAAATTTAACTATACCGCTAAAGATTACCAAGGCAATCTCCGCAAAGGGGTCATTGATACTGCAGATATTCATCAAGTTGCTCGGGTTCTAAATAAAAGAGGCCTAGTTGTTATTAGCATTAAAGAGATTAAAGAGCACGCTGGTAATTTTTTAGATCGTTATCTTAATCGAACTTCTTTTACAGATTTAGTTATTGCAACTCGACAGTTAGCTACCATGGTCGAATCTGGTCTAGTTTTATCAGACTCGTTAGATATATTAGTTGATCAACAGGCCAATAAACATTTTAAAGAGGTGCTGCAAGAAGTCTCTGATGATATTAAGAATGGTTTTGATTTAGCTTCAGCATTAAAAAAGCATCCCGATGTTTTTCCTCAGCTTTATTGTAGTTTAGTTAAAGCCGGTGAAGAATCTGGAAAATTAGATACTGTTTTATCCCAGATGGCTTTAAATCTAGAACGCGACCGTGAATTTCGTTCTAAAGTCCGAGGTGCCATGATCTATCCAGTGGTAGTTTTTTCTTTAATGATTATCGTCATTATTATCATGATGATCTTCGTCGTCCCTCGCTTAACTTTCTTCTTTAGTCAGTCGAATCTAAAATTACCAATTTATACTCAAATTTTAATTGGCACCTCCAATTTTATGGTTAGCTTCTGGTGGTTGTTAACAATTATTGGTATTGGTTTATATATTCTTTTTAGACGTTGGATTTCAACTCCAAATGGCAAATTTCAATTTGATTTAATTTTGCTAAAAATACCAGTTGTCGGTAAAGTTATTAGAGGCACCTCTTTAACTAATTTCACGAGAACTTTTGGTCTGTTAATTCACGCTGGCTTACCAATTCTTGATTCACTAGTGATTGTAGCTTCGATTGTTGGAAACCGAGTTTACGAACGAGCGTTAGAAGATTGTTTTAAAGGTGTTGAACGTGGCTTAACCCTTTCTGCTCAATTAGAAAATACTAATGCTTTTCCAAAGATTGTCTCTCAAATGTTTCGAGTAGGTGAAGAGACTGGAAAAGTTGACCAAATTTCATTTAAGTTGGCTGAATACTTTGAGTCAGAAACGGATCATTTAGTCAAAAACTTAACAGTTATTATCGAACCTGTAGTCTTAGTTATATTAGGACTAGGTGTCGCATTTCTGATCATTTCCTTGATTCTTCCAATTTATCAGCTCAGCACTTCAGTCTAGTTAAAATAATGGGCAAGCGCGAAAGCAGTAACTAGTAATTACTATTCTTCCTGTCTGGCTACAGGCTAATAGCTCGTGGCGCGTGGGAGGTGGCGGGTAGAAAAGCTAGAAATAAGAAAGAATGGATCCCGAATCATGCTTCGGTAAACTCAGCACAAGTGTTCGGGATGACAACACAGAGCAATCTCTTCTGTCTGGCTGCAGGCTCCTACCCTTTCCCCTATACACGTATCACTAATTACTGTGTGTTTACCAACCTGCTAAAATAATCTTCATGCAGCTTTGGCAGATCTTAAAACAAACTTACCTCCGGCATCCTCAAACTTTTAGAATTATCTTTTATCTTTGTATTGTCACTCTTTTTATATATCGCTGCTGGATCTATTTAGATCCTGATTTTGGCTGGCATTTGCGGCAAGGACAGCTGATTCTAAGCCAAGGAATTCCGACAAAAGATCCATATAGTTACACTATGCCTGATTACCCATACATTGATCATGAGTGGCTAGTCAATGTTCTCATTTACTTAATTCATTCAAATTTTGGCATGATTAGCCTTTCGGCTGTCTTTGGTTTAATCGCTACTTTATCATTGGTTATCATTCTTCCTAAAAAATTATTTGGTTGGGGAATTTGGCCTACTCTACTTGGAACTGCTGGCTTCATGGTGTTTATCGGTCATCGACCACAGGTTTTTAGCTGGCTATTTTTATCGATCATTATTCGTCTGATTTATGATTCTAAATTATGGCAACGTTATCGACTTTATTTACCATTGCTTTTCATAGCTTGGGCTAATATGCACGGTGGCTTTGCTCTAGGGCTCGCCTTACTAACGATACATATCACTTATCGAGCAATCATTGAAAAACGTTGGTGGCCGATTGATTGGATCATTGTTTTCAGTTGTTTAGTTGCTACATTTATTAATCCGTATGGTCCACGGATGTGGTTTGAGATCTATCAAACGATGACAGACCGAACTTTAAGTCGTTTAATCGTCGAGTGGTCGCCCATGATTACTCTGCAACAAGTCTGGTGGAATCCATCATTTTGGTTATTTAGTGGTGGGACTTTAATTTTAATTTTCTTTAATTGGCGGCATTTACCGAAATTTCAGATATTAATTTCATTATTAATGCTGGCAGCCGCTTATTACAGTCGTCGACATTTACCACTAGCTGTTATTGCCACACTACCGGTTTTAGCTCTAGCGATCCAATTAACTTACCTGCGTTGGATTAAATCAAAATTTTCTGATATTTGGAAAATAGTTTTATTGGTTGGAACTAGTTTATTGGTTCTAACTATCTCATTGAGTCAGATTAGACCATTAATCTATCAGGAAATGGAAGATTTTTTCTATCCAAAATTAGCAGTTAAATATTTGGAAGCGACACCAATTAATGGTCGGATTTTAACTCATTATAGTTGGGGTGGCTATCTAATCTGGAAATTACCAAAGGAAAAAGTTTTTGTCGACGGAAGAATGCCCTCTTGGCGGTGGGATGCGCCTGAAGATCAAAGTGATCGAGCCTTTTTTGATTACATCCGTTTAATCTCAGGACAAGTCGATATTGAACCTTATTTAACAAAGTATCAAATTGAAACAGTGGTTTGGCCAACCCATCGTTTTGATAAAGCGAACGCTGCGAGTGAATTACAAGGAAAAATCACTAGTGAAATTCAATCAACAGACCCTATTTTGAAACAACTGCAACAAAAAGGGTTCAAATTAGTCTATCAAGATTTAGTCTCCATTATTCTAGTCCGAAAGTCCCAAAATTAGCTTCAAATTTTAATTACTATTTTCATTGCTTCGACAGGTACTTGACGGGTTAATGCCCAATATGACTAGAATGGAATAGATCTAATTTCAACTTCGAAGGAGGTGATTAATTTGCGAAAAACTGCCCAAGGTTTTACCTTAGTCGAACTTTTAGTAGTTATTGCAATTGTAGCTATTTTAGCTGCTGCAGTAGTCCTTATTATTAATCCACTAGAGTTAACTAAACGAAGTCGTGATGCAACACGACTAGCCGATATGGCAAATCTCCAACAAGCTATTAATGTCGCTGTGCAAGAATCAACCTCTGGTTCGAATATTCTATGTAACGGTGATGCTAATGGTGCATGTACAGGTGATTCGAGTGCTGATACTCGAGTTTCCAATGGTACAGGTTGGGTTAAAGTTAATCTAAGTACCGCACGGTCAGTGTCAGTTCCAACATTACCTGTTGATCCGCTTAATACCGGAGCCAACTTGTACTCATACGGCACCAATGGTGGCGTAGGTGTTGCTGCAACTGCCTGGGAAATCAATTGTGTCTTAGAATCACAACAGTACGCATCTGGTGCAAACAACAAGATGTCAACTGATGGTGGAAACAATGACACAGTGTATGAAGTCGGTTCAGACTTATCTATTTTACAATAGGCATGATTAACATAGGTTTGGGTTTTATATTAGGTTTGGTATTAGGAAGTTTTTTTAAGTGTTTGGCTGATCGATCGCTAAACGAAAACGCGTTTACCGGGAGGTCGTACTGTCCAGATTGTGGCCACTCTCTGCGATGGTATGACCTTATCCCGGTTTTTTCATACTTAACTAGCTTAGGTAAATGTCGCTACTGTCATACACATATTCCGCTGGAATACCCGCTTTTTGAAATAATAACTGGATTATTAGTAGCGGTTCTTTTTTATCTTCAAATGCCAATGTGGTGGATAGATTTCTCACCCGCCACAATCTTAATATCTATCATCGTATTGCTAAAAAGTTTATTTGTAGGAGTCTTAATGGCTTTCGTAGTTACTGATTTAAGAGCTGGTTTAATTCCTGATCGATTGACCTTTCCATCTATCAAACTTAGTTTTATTGCTTTAATTGGGATAACTGTTTATCAATTATTTTTTCCAAATGTTGCCGCTGATTTGCCCTGGTGGTTAAATCAATATCCTTTCCAAAATTGGATAGCAGCAATTTATCAACCATTGTTAACACATTCTCTAGCAGCTATTTTATTAGGTGGTTTTTTTGCTGGTTTAATTATTATTACTAAAGGTAAAGGTTTAGGAGGTGGTGATTTTAAACTCGGTATTTTAATGGGATTAGTTCTTGGCTTATCAGCTACAGTCACTGCTCTGATGATCTCATTTTTAACAGGTTCTATCGTTGGGGTATCACTAATTTTATTTGGTAAAAAACATTTTGGCCAAACAATTCCCTTCGGTCCATTTTTAGTTTTAGGGAGTCTAATTGCTTTGTTTTGGGGATCAGAAATATGGAATTGGTATCTAAATCTGAGATTTTAAAAATAACTTGACAGCTATTACTCTTCCCCGCTATCGTAAAAGTAATGCCCCACAAATCTTCTCAATCCGGATTTACTTTAGTAGAACTATTAGTTGCAATCGCAATTGTCGCTATTATCTCAGCCGTCTCAATGGTTACATATAGTGGATTACAAAAAAATGCTCGTGATTCACGACGGCAAGGTGATATTAATTCGATTTCTACAGCATTAGAAACAAATAAATCTGCTACTAGTGCTAATTATTCTCTGCTTACTAATAGCCAATTTGCTACTGGAAAAATTCCGACTGATACCACAACTGCTAAATACTGTGTTTTGCTTGGTGCTACTACTCAACCCACTGCTTGGGCAACCTCCTCAGCTTGTCCAACCTCACCTGGTGGATATGCAGAAGTTACCACCGCAACTGCATTTAACACCAATTCGAGTTGGATTGTTTGTACCTTATTAGAAAATGGTACTAATCCGAATGTTTACTGCCGAGCAAGTGCTCAATAATAATGCGAAATAAATCAGGTTTTACCTTAATTGAAATTTTAGTAGCTATGACTATTATTGCCGTAGTCTTTACAGTTGTTTTAACCTCATATTTAGCGGCTCAAAGAAATGCTCGAAATGCCCAGCGACTAACTGATTTAGAATCCATCCGATCAGCTTTAGAACAATATTATGCTGATCAGAAATATTACCCTGCAACTTTACCATTAGCTCAGTCCTCTCCAATCACCAACCAGGTAGGAGCTGCATCTCCAACACCAGCTACAACTGTAACTTACTTAAAAAATGTTCCCACTGAGCCAACTCAATCGGATTTCCCTTACTGTTACATCGCAGCTAACTTAGATGAGTCCGCTTGTACCAATAGTTTATGCCAATATTATTTACTTTATACCAATCTAGAAGGCTCAACGACTAATGCAGGAACTTGTGGCAGTAAAACTTACAATACCAAAGTCACTCCACCATAAGCAGGAATTGGGCACATCATTGCGAGGCATGAAGCAATCTTTGTGTATTGATATCTCCCAATTTAAGATTGCCACGTCGAAGACACTGTGCAATGACAAATAATTTAACTCTTACTCCTCTTCATAATCTCTATTATGTTAAGCTTTAAACAATGCCCAAAAATGTTATTCAGAAATCCTTTGGATTTACATTAATTGAGATACTCGTTTCACTGTCGATTGTTGGAGTTTTAGCTGCTTTAACAATCCCTAATCTACACCGTTTTAATGAACAGGAAATTCTACAAACCGAAGTTGGGAAAATTTTATCTGTTCTTCGCCAAGCTCAATCAAATGCTCAGTCTGGCCTAATTTGCCCCAATTCTGGCGGGGCTGCCAGTCAGTGGCGGGTCACTTTTAGCAGCTCCGGTACTGGTGAAGATATCGTCTATAGTTACTCGCTGGTAGCTCGTTGTCAAAACGATATGACCAACGAAGTGCGCCAAACTTTCTCAATCCCTCAAGGCATAACGCTGGCAATTCAAGGCACTAACAATGTTATTAACAATGGTGAAGTTGCGACTTGTACTCTGAATCAAAATTCGCATATCGGTTTTACTCGAACAACTACACAACTTCTATGCTCGGATATTTCAACACTCAACGATATGACCATTGTCTTAACTAATAGCTCGATAAACCAAAGTAAAAAGCTTATTATTAAAAATGGAGGTTCTATTAATGCTGAATAAATGGCTTCATTACTTTGCGAAACAACATCCAAGATATCATCAACATCATTGGACAGAATCAAAACATTACTTTTTTAAACCTCAAATAGGCCAAGCATTATTAGAGATTACTATTGCTACTGGTTTAGCAATCTTAGTAATTACTGCCATTACTATTACTAGTATTATTGGCTTACGCAACGGTCAGTTTTCTCAAAATCAAATTCAAGCCACTAAACTCGCTCAAGAAGGATTAGAAAGAGTTCGAAATATTCGTGATGCAGACTGTATTATTACTACTACTGAAAATGATCAATACACCTGGTATGGAGATACCAATAATGTTTGGGCATCCGTTGCTGAGCTTGAGTCCAAAAATTTTAATTTAATTGTGAATTCAAATCCGAGCAACGGTGGCTGTCGCTATACATTAACCGAAATTGCACCTAATGGTTCGTCCGAAAAGCTTCAAAATAATTTTTTTAGCCGAACGATTATGGTGAAATCTAGTACTCCAGCTGATCCAAATGTAGTTCGAATCTATGCTGTTGTTAGCTGGACTGATTTTTCTGGTACTCATAAATCCGAATTAGTTACTGATTTGACTAAGCGATTATGAAACTAGCTGTAAATCCTGCTCATTTTATGCCAACAATGCGTATGTTTAAATCCCAACGAGGATTTACTTTAATCGAAGGGTTAGTTTCTCTAGTTGTAATTAGTTTAATTGGTTTACTGATTGTGGGCCTGCTAACACGAACATTTAGAGCTGGTAATAAAACTGAATTAATTAGTACTGTTAAACAAAATGGCCAAGTTGCTTTAAATAATATCGATTCTCATTTACGAAATGCTTTATCAATTAGTTGTGTCGGCTCTTTAGCAGATACCCCACTTACGGTTCGTCAGGGCGAAGGCACTTTTAGAGGCGACACTGCCGTTATCAAGAAAAATGATTCATATTACCGGCTAAGATTCACAGCTGCGGATCCAGCTGCCGCTACACCGACTAATGGACGAGTTACAATTGAAAAATTAACTCTTGATGATGAATCTCAATCATTCCGTAATTGTCAGCTAACAAATATTAATAGCAATAATTTAGTTGATTTAGTTGATACCTATTCTGGTTCCAGTCAATCAATTTCAGTTAAAGCGCCCACAGATGGTAGTAACTTTTTTACATTAACTCGTCGTGCTGGG
>CAYTXH010000001.1:9556-17621 GCA_964441115.1 uncultured Gammaproteobacteria bacterium
TCAATTCTATTTAGATGAACAAGTTGGCATTGTTTTACCGGATGCGGATCAACAATTATCAGATTCCGGAGCTTTATTTCAAACTTCAGTAGTAGTTAGAAGCCAATAAATGAAAAAATTATCACTATCCACTATCCCCCATACACTGCGCGCTGATCAAACAGGTCAAGCAATTCTAATTCTACTCTTAGCGACATTAGTAGCATTAACCATTGGTTTAGCGATTACTCAACGATCTTTAACCGATGTGGCTACCTCAACCAGAATTGACCAATCGTCACGAGCATTTTCCGCAGCAGAAGCTGGAATTGAAAGAGCTATTGCTCAAGACACTCCTACTAATATTAATAATTTAGATTTAGGGAATCAGTCTCAAGCAAATGTTGTTGCTGAGGAATATCCAAAACCAAATCAGGCTTTAGAATTTCCAGAAATTGATAAAGCTGGCTTTGCTCATTTCTGGTTAGTTAGTCCGGATCAGCTGAACGGTTGGCTATCAACACCCTCTGTTTCTCCAACTAGTTATTACAATGCCGACTCGATTGGCTTATTTTTTGGAAAAGATCAAATTTATACCAATGCTAATGAGCGCCCTGGTCTAGAAGTTAACCTAATTTCATTAACTAATACCGGTAGTTTTATCTCGAGTAAATATATCTTCGATTCATATCCTAATCAAGCTAGAGCTACTGGCGGGACTACTTGTTTAGATAATAATGTCAGCATCAATACTTCATTTTCCAGTAATACCTCCAGCACCGATCGTCCATTTTATTGCCGAGCCACGATTAATAATTTACAAGCGAATGGAGCTACACCAATCTTAATAAGAACCAGAATTCTCTATGCTAATGGCACACATCCAGTGGCATTAAAGCCAGCAAATACTGCCAGTTTACCTATCCAAGTGGCTATATACAATTCGACGGGCGTTTCTGGACAGACACAACGACGACTCAGATTGTTTACTCAAAAAAATGTGGTTCCATTCTATTTTGATTATGCTCTTTTCTCTGCTAGCGCAATTGAAAAAGAGTAGGTTAAACTAAAGTATGAATCAAAGATTATTGCCCAATCTTAATCAACGCGGAGTTTCATTAATAGAAGTCTTAATGGTCATTTTGATCATCGGTTTTATTGTCATGGTTGTTGCTATTGTTCCCCAATCAATTCGTTTAACTGGAGTTAGTAGTCAGCAATCTCTCGCCAATCAAATTGCTGCTAAAAGAATTGAGGATTTTAGGTTACTAACTTATTCCAGTCTAGCCAATGGAACTACTTCCATTACTGATTCTCGGATGAGTTCTCTACCTGAAGGATCTGGTAGTGCCATTATTTCAGACTGCCCAGTGGGTGTCTGTAATAATAGCGAGAGTATTAAACAAGTTAAAGTGATAATTAACTGGAGAGAAAATGGTCAAGACAAGAATGTTACAGTCACAACTTTGATTGGTGACGGAGGTTTACGGTGATATTCTCTAAAAAATGGTTTTCTAATCTTCAAGGTCTAACTATTGTTGAATTACTGATCGCGGGCAGTTTAATCGCCGCTGTTGGTGCCATTATGATAATGATCTTTGTTCAAAATAGCGGTGTTCTTCTTAAACAACAGGCTAGAGTCAGTCAAGGTTTAAATGCTAATGATGCCCATGCAGAAATTACTGAAGTTATTCGTCAAGCTTCGGCTATAGCTCCCAGCTATAGCTCATATACTTCCAACGGTACTACACTTGTTGTGAAATTAGCTTCATATAACAGTCAAGGTACACTTATTAACGATACCTATGATTATGCTGTCTTTAAACGCGATGCTACAAACAGTGCGATTCTCCGTAAGCAAATATTTCCTAACGCTGGTAGTAGCCGACCTGCTGAAAGTCAGGTTTTAGCAAAAGATGTATCCAACTTAACTTTTATATATTATGATAATAATAAGTCAGTAGTTACCCCCGCCAATGCGACTATTATTGACTTTACGATTAACTTAACTACTGCTGCTGGTAAAGATCAAGCAACAGCCAGTGCCAGTGGTCAAGTTCATTTAAGAAATAATTAAGATGAAAAATCTGCCCACCCATAAATTGCTCAAAACTTCTCAAGGTGGTTATGCACTGTTAATTGCCGTTGTTTTACTTAGCATTATTTTAGCTAGTACAGTATTAATTGTTGGCGGAGCTAGTCTTTTTAAACAGAATGCTAAATCGACTGTTGAAGGTAATAAAGCCACTAATTTAGCAGAAGCCGGTATCGATAAAGCCATTGCTGCCTTAAATAAATCTTCTAGCTATAATGGTGAAAGTGAAACTGAATTGGAAGACGGTAGCTATTCTGTGACTGTGACTTCCGTCGACTCCTCGACCAAGAAAATTACCGCCACTGGTTATTTGCCAGATAAAACTAATCCCCAGACTACTCGAACCATAGAGTTATTAGTTTCTAAAAGTGGTGGGGCAGTTTTTAGCTATGGTATTCAAACTGGTGAGGGTGGCTTAGATCTTCAAAATGGTGCAACTGTCTATGGCTCTGTTTATTCTAATGGCAATATAAATTTAACTGGCGGATCAAGAATCACTGGAGATGCTTATGTTGCTACCGGTATTCAACCAGATCAAACTGTCGATTGCACCTCTCCCAATTGTGCTGATTATAATTTCGGTAAACAAAATGGTGCGAATAACGTTTATGACATTGCTCAAAGCTTTCAGCCCTCCTCTACCGCTTCCATTACTAAAGTTTTCTTAAAAGTCAAAAAAGTTGGATGGCCATCAGATGCTACAGTCCGAATTTTAGCGGATAATGGGGGAAGTCCTAATAAAAATAGTGTTTTAGCTACTGGAACACTCTCTACAAATAGAGTTTCTACTAGTTATGGCTATATCGATGTCAGCTTAACCACTAATCCAACCTTAACTGCCAATACTACTTATTGGATAATGGTCGATACTAGTGGGAATAATTACAATTATTGGGTTTGGTCTAATGATACGCTCCAAAGTGGTCGCCAAATTGGCAAGCTGCTTCACCTGTCTGGAATAGTATCAGTGGAGATTTAGGTATTATTACCTATTCGGGTGGATTACCAGCTAGTATTACTGCCTCAGGCGGTCCATCAATTAACGGGAGTGCTTATGCCAGTAACATTACCTCTAGCAGCGGAACCCTTACTATCGGTAGCCATGCTTATTATAAAACGATTTCTGGAGCAGGCGCCGTTTATGTAAATGGTAATACCTGTTTTAGCAATAATAATTGTCATCCTAACTCCACTGATCCAGCTCCTGTTTCTCTACCAATTACCGATGCTAATATTCAGGCTTGGAAAGATGCTGCAGCCAGCAAAGGTACTTATGGTAATTTTAGTTGTAGCGGTGCTCAAACTCCAACTATTGCCGCTGGTAAATATGTCGGGAACTTTTCTTTGAGTGGAGGTTGTGTTGCTACCATGACAGACCCAGTTTGGATTACCGGTAATTTTAGTATTTCTGGTGGAGCTTTAATGAAATTAAATAGTAGCTATGGTGCTGGATCGGGAGTTTTTGTGGTTGATGGAACAGTTACCTTTAGCGCCGGTGGTCGAGTTCAAGGATCTGGCACTTCAGGAAGCTATATCATGGGCATATCTACATATGATTCACGTAGTAATGGTGTTACAGCTATATCTTTAGATGGTGGTACCAACACCACAATTCTTTATGCTAACAACGGTATTATCAATATGACAGCGGGTAGTAATTTAAGAGAATTAGTTGGCTGGAAAGTCATGTTAGCTGGTGGTGCATCAGTAACCTATGAATCTGGATTAGCCAATTTAAACTTTGTTTCCTCTGCAGGTGGAAGTTTTACCCCTATCAAAGGAAGTTATAAGGTTAAGTAGAGAATGTTTGTGAACAAGTAATACCTACTAGCTATTATCAATTCCTCCGCTATTTGGTACACTAAAGATAGCTACAAATATAGCTTCCTAATTTTATGTCCAAAACTGTCCTGGGAATTGATATTGGTATTAGCTCTGTTCGCGCTGTGGTTTTATCCCACAGTCAAAATCCACCCAAACTGGTTTCTATCGGCAAAATTGCCTCACCTCAACCGGGTATTACCTCTGAAACCGATCTTGATTTAGATGCTGTTTCTGCAGCCATTAAAGCTTTGATTGTTGAAATCAAATCGCCAACCAAAGAAGCGGTCGTAGCTTTACCGGAATCAAAGATCTTCTCTCGTGTTATCTACGATTTACCATATTTGACTAATGAAGAGTTAGCTCAAGCCATTAAATTTGCAGCCGAAGAGTTCGTTCCAATGCCAATTCAAGATGTTAACCTTAATTACCAGGTTCTTTTTCGTTCACCACAAAAAGGTCCGAATAGCCGAACAGTAGTTTATGTGGTCGCTTCCCCAAAAACCTTAGTCGAAAAATATATTCGTGTATTATCAAATGCTGATATTAAACCCGTAGCTATTGAAACAGAAATTATCGCCACTTCCCGTGCTTTAGTTAATTATAGTGACTATTCTCCTACTACCCTAATTGTTCAGCTCAATAGTTTAACTACTGATTTTGCTGTTCTCGCCGATGGCTTAGTTTTGTTAACTCGTTCTATTTCGACTGGGGGTATGGCGATGTCCAGAACCATTGGTCAAGCTTTTGGTTTTGAAATGACTCAAGCTGAAGAATATAAAAAAGTCTATGGTTTACTAGAAAATCAATTGGAAGGAAAACTATTTCAAGTTCTTCGACCGTTAATTGATATTATAGTGTCAGAAGCAAAAAGAGTTATTCAAGCTCACGAAACTCAAAATCCTGATAAAAAGATTAAACGAGTTGTTCTATCTGGTGGTGGTGCTCAATTACCCGGTTTAGTTATTTATTGTGCCACTGCTTTAGGTTTAGAAGTTCAAGAAGCTGATCCATGGCAAGCCATTGCTAAAGATCCAAATCTAAAAACTAAGCTCTCTGCCGAGGCCTCCAGCTATTCTTTAGCTGTTGGTTTAGCAATGTGGCAACCATAAGCTATGAGTAAGATTAAAATTAATTTACTTCCACCTGAGGTTTTACAGTCAGCCAAAGTTAAAGCTCAAAAACAGCTGATTGATCAAATTAGCATTATTTTTATGGTCATAGTTATCATGGCTGTGGGTGGATTATTTGGTTTGGTTATTTATCAAAAAAACCTACTTGATGGTGCTCAATCAGAGCTCGCTACCCTAAATAAACAAGTTAAAAGTTTAGAGAGTCAGGAAGGATTACTACTAAGTTTAAAACATCGAATTGATACCACCCGAAATCTTTATAAAGAAGAATCAAAACAAGCCTCTGCGCTTCAATTGATCACCACCTTATCGCCACAAGAAATTAAAGTGAACTCTTTATCAATCGATAAGAGTGCCATTATTAGTTACAATTTTGAAACTTACAGTCTGGTCGATATCCTAAAAATGTTTGATAGCTTAACTGACCCCTCTAAAAGTGAAGGTCGAATTAGCAAAGTTAGTGTCGAAAACTTAAATATGAATTCAGCTAATCAATTCCGAGGAGATTTATTAATTAGAACCAAATGAAATTATCTTTATCAAATTTAAAATTATTAAAACCCACCACTGGAACTTCTGATGTTGGCAAACAAACTGCTAATCTCGCTAGTAGTATCTTTACTGCCTCAAATTTGGCTGTTCCTGCCCTTTGTATATTAATTACCATTGGTTTAGTTGCTTTCGTAGTAAGTCCTCAAATTGGTGAGTACAACAAAGCACGTCAATCACTAGAACAAACTCAACAAAAAATTAATGTTTTACAACAAAAAGTCGCCACATTAAATCAGGTTTCAGTTCAAGAATACCGAACACGTTTGAGCACTGTATTACGGGCTTTACCAGATGAAGCTGATTATTTAGTCTCTGTGTCGCAACTTCAATCAATTGGTGTTGATACTAAAGTTCAAATTGGTGGAGTTAATTTCTCAGAAGCTGGAGCTGATGGTTATACCATTAAAGTTGATGTTGAAGGAACAATTGATGCTATTCGTCAATTTATTGAGAGAATTAATTCAGCTCCACGAATCATGAAAGTTAGTGATATTGATGTTGTCTTTATTAGAGCTGCTGATACAACTAATTTATATCAAGCCAGTCTAACTATTAATTCTAAAATCGTCGGTATTCCTCAACAATTAGGTAAAGCTGATCAACCAGTTCCCGTGTTAACTCCTGAAGATGAACAATTAATTAGCGAGATTTCTCAATTATTTAGATCTATTCCTAGTGTTTCTCTAACACAACCAAATACCACTGAAAACAAAGGCAAAGCGAATCCTTTCCAATAAATATTAATCTTTTTTAAGTAAATCCGGCCTGACTTTATGCGTTTTTTCAACTTGTTGTTCATGACGCCACTCCTCGACCTTGCCATGATGACCAGACATTAAAACCTCAGGAATTGTTTGATTATTAAAATTTTCTGGACGTGTATAGTGAGGATGTTCTAATAAATCATTTTCAAAACTCTCTTTCTGATGCGCTTCTGGCTTTTCTAACACTCCTGGCACTAGCCGGGCAATGCTATCAACTATTAGCATAGTTGGAATCTCTCCTCCAGTTAATACAAAATCGCCAATACAAAGCTCTAAATCAACATATTGATCGATAAATCTTTGATCTACTCCCTCATAATGACCACAAATAACAATAATATGGTCATATTCTAATAATTTTTTTGTAGTTGATTGCTGGTAAATCTGACCATTAGCTGCCGGTAAAATTACTAAAGATTTCCCTACCCGCTCAATACTTTGAATTGCTTTCTCTAATACATCAGCTCTTAAAACTAGCCCTACGCCACCGCCATATGGTTTTCCATCCACCACTTGATGAGCTCCTAATCCAAATTGGCGCAAATCAATATATTCAAACACTAAATGGCCTTTTTTCTGACCACGACCTACAATACTCGAGTCAAAAACTGTTTTTAAAATCTCGGGAAACAATGTAATAATGGAGAATTTCATCGGCCTGTGATAATTATTTTAATTAGGCTTCTGCTTTAGCAGCTACTTCAGGTGCGTTTTTAGGCTCGACTAACTGCAAATAAACTCGAACTTCTTCTGCCATAGCTCGAACAGTTAGGATTTTTCGGATAGCTTTAATAGTTTGGCCACTTTTACCAATAATTAAACCCATATCGACTGGATCAACTTCTAAATTAACAGTAACATCTGTTCCTTCTTGTTGGACTTCAACTTTAACAGCATCTGGCAGAGAAACGATATTTTTGACGATATATTCGACTAATTCTTGCATAATTAATTATTTTCTGATGATTCAGCTTCGGTATCAGTTGAGGTTGGAGTTTCTTCAGCAGCTGCAGTTTCAGGTGCTTCAGCATCAGCTTCAGCAGCTGATTCGGATTCTACAGTTTCGGTTGGAGTTTCTGTTTCAACTGGAGTTGCTTCACTAGTTTCTACTACTGCTTCTGCTTCAACAGGTGTTGTTACTTCTGTAGCTTCAACTGGAGTTTCTTCGACTGTTTCAGCAGCTGGCTCAGCGACAGGAGCTGGAGTTGGTGCTGCAACAGGCTCTGGTTGAGCTTTTTTAGGTTTTCGTGGTAATCGCTGTGGTGCTTTCTTGATAATTCTTAAAAATCCAGTAGATAATTCAGCACCATTTTTAACCCATTCATCAATTCGATCCTGCTTTAAGATAATTTGCTTTGGTTCAGTTAAAGGATTATAAGTTCCGAGTAATTCAATATAACCACCAGTTCTCTTTCGTCGGCCGTCAACAGCCACAACCCGATAAAAAGGGCGACCTTTAGAACCGATTCGCATTAATCTAATTTTTACTGCCATAACTGAAGGATTATAGTCTAAACGAGGCTAGCACGTCAATCCTTAATCTTTTTTTAACTTTCGGCTGAAATTTCCAACTTGGATATAGCTTCAGTTGCTGCTGCTTCCTCGGCTACTTGTTTGGAATATCCTTGTCCTTGACCGTACTGGTTATTATCGATAAATACTCCAACTGTAAAAATTCGGGCATGATCTGGCCCTTCTGACTTCAAAATTCGAGATTGAGG
>CAYTXH010000001.1:17631-39620 GCA_964441115.1 uncultured Gammaproteobacteria bacterium
AATATGATTTAGCATCTTTTGGTGGCCCACTAACTAATTCATCTTCAAACAAAGGTAATAAATGATTTTCAATAAATACCCGAGCGCTATCAATCCCTTTATCTAAATAAATTGCTCCTAATAAAGCCTCAAAAGTATTAGCTAATAGCTGGGGATTATCTCTCCCTCCAGAAACCTCTTCACCCCTTGATAAACGTAAATAACGTCCTAAACCCAGTTTGGCTGAAGCTTTAGCTAGTGACGTAGTTTTAACAATATATGAACGTAAATTTGTTAACTCCCCCTCAGCATCCTGTGGTTTTAAATGATATAAATGATCAGACATAATTAGTGACAAAACTGAATCACCTAAAAATTCTAATCTCTCATTTGATTCAATCACCTCATCTGACTCATTTAAATAAGATCGATGAGTAAACGCTGTCAAATATATTGGAATTGCTAAAAGTTGTTCGTCAATTGAAAAGTTATCCGAATTCATATCTATCTTTGGTGCAGTTATTTAATTATTCCAAAGTCAAATCTTCAATAAGTTCGACTAAGTCATTAATAGTATCGATATTCTCTGTTTCAGCTGGAACAAAAGCAACTTCAAATTTCTTTGATAGTTCCGCTAACAGATCCGCAACTTCAATTAAACCTAAACCTAGATCGTCTCGTAATGAAGCGTTCACATCTATATCTTGAGGTGTTACAGCTAAATGTTTTGCGATGGCGTTAATAACTTCTTTTTGAATTTCCATAATCTTTACAATTTTCACTATTACTGAAAACACTACCTTAATGCAAGTAGTAAAACGCTGAGAGAAACAGTAATTAGGGTGTAGCGGTTAGGGTTTAGAAGATAACAGTCGGTAGACGGTTAGCGGTAGACCTCCTACTCCCTTACCCCACTATCTTCGCCAAAACTCCATTCACAAAAGCTGGACTTGAAGCAGAACCAAAAGATTTAGCTAACTCAATAGCCTCATCGATAATTACTTTACTGGGGACTTTAGCTTCATTAATTTCAAAAATTGCTTGTCGAAGAATACTTAAATCAATCCGATTAATCTTCTCAATCGGCCAAGTTGGAGCTGCTTTAGAGATTTGGGCATCTAATTCGTCAACTTTAGAAATAATCTCCTGAGATTCAACAGTTTGAAAAGGTTCGCTTTGTTGAAAATTCCACGCAAAAAGTTCTTGCATCACCGTAATTCGATGTAAATGCCGTGGATCTTTAGGGTTTTTCATTACTAAGCTCTAGTAACAACAGCTTTATTCTTTTTAGGTTGGTGTTTAGCAATTCCCAAACTTTCAGCTTTAGCAAAACTGTGATTAACTGCTGCAACAGCACCTTGGTGAAGTCCCAAGTACTTTAAAGTCACAGCGGCGCGTCGTGTTCTTTTTGCTGCTTTAGAATGTTTTTTCTTTGGTTCGTGTGGCACGGTTAGAACTCCTTTCTCAATTAATCAGGCGCAATTTGGGCCAGATGTTGCAATTTTCGCCTTAAATAGGGGTATTTGTCAAGTTGTGGATCTAATTTCAAGAGATTATAGGCTGCATTTCTTGCTCTCTCTATCATTGAAAGATCCGATAAACTAGCAATTTTTAAGTTAAATCGTCCGGATTGCCTAGTTCCAAAGATCTCACCAGATCCCCGAATCTTCATATCTAGCTCGGCTAATTTAAGTCCGTCATTTATTGTTTCTAAGTTTTTCAAACGGCTAACTGCCCAACTGGAATCATTATCAGTAAACAAAAAACAATAAGATTGTTTCTCTCCTCGTCCAACTCGTCCTCGTAGTTGATGAATCTGTGCTAAACCAAAACGGTCTGAACCTTCAATTAACATAATAGTCGCATTAGGCACATCTACTCCCACCTCCACTACCGATGTTGAAACTAAAATATCAATTTTATGATCCTTAAAATCAGTTAAAACTTGCGCTTTCTCCTCAGATTTTAATCGTCCATGTAATAAACCCATTCTCAATTTTGGAAAAATATCTTTTCGCAATCGCTCAAACTCAACAGTTGCTGCCCTTACAGTAGATAAACTCTCAGATTCTTCTATTAAGGGTGTAATCAAATAAACTTGATCTCCAACTGCTACCTGATCAGCAATAAATTTATAGGCATCATCTCTTTTTTCAGCCGGAACATAATGAGTTTTAATTGGTAAACGACCGACCGGTAGCTGATCTATTACAGAAACATCTAAATCACCATAAATCGTTAATGCCACAGTTCTCGGAATAGGCGTCGCAGTCATAGTTAAAAAGTGAGGGACTTTAGCTCGAGCTCTTAAAACTGCTCGTTGCTCCACCCCAAATCGTTGTTGCTCATCGATTACCACTAGTCCAACATCATCTAAACTAAATTTTTGACTGACTAAAGCATGTGTTCCGACTACTACCGATGGCGCAGTCTGATCACTTTTAGCTAGTTTCTTACTCCCTGTTTGTAAACCAACTTTGATTCCCAATGGTGACAATAATTTAGATAAAGTTAAATGGTGCTGAAAAGCTAAAATCTCAGTCGGCGCCATTAATAACACTCTTAATCCGTTTTTAACCACTGCATAAGCAATCGCAGCTGCCACTACAGTTTTCCCTGATCCCACTTCACCTTGAACTAATCGATTCATTGGATGCGGCAGATTTAAATCTTGTCTTATTTGCTCAATCACTTGATTTTGAGCTGAAGTTAATTCAAATGGCAATTTATCAGTAAATTCTTTTACAATTTCAGTCGTCACATTCAGTGGAACAATCACCTGTCGCTCTTTCCATTCACTTCGAACTTTCTGGCTAGCTAGTTGAATCCAAAATAGTTCATCAAAACTAAGTCTGTTTTGTGCTTGTTCTAATTGAGTTGTATTTTCTGGAAAATGAATTTGCTGTATCGCAGCCGCCATACCGATTAAATCTCCCCGAATGGATTCTTCCAAGGGCTCTTCGATTTGATTAATGACTTGTGGCAATATTTTACTGATTTTATCCCGAAACCATTTAGAACTAATGCCTGCAGTCTCCGGATAAACTGGCACTAATCGCCCGGTATGTAATGAGCTATCAGCTGGCAGCTGTTGGCTGGTTGCAACTACTGATAAATTATCGGTTGAAGTCTTTAAAGAGCTGCTCGCTGCTGGATGTACGCTGCCTGCTATCTTTTCCCAAACCGGTGACATCATCACCAACTTATTTCCATCTCGTTTAACTTTGCCTGAAACCTGAATATTTTGACCAACAATTAGGTTTTTAATTAACCATGACTGGTTAAACCAAATCAGCTCAATTGAATTAGTACCATCATTTAAAACTGCTCTAGTGAGAACTTTTCTAGTTTTAGTATGAATATTTTTAATTGACCACAATTGTCCTTGAATCGTAATTAGCTGTTCGAGTGGCACATCAGAAATGGCCGTTACGTGAGAGAAATCATCGTATCTAAATGGAAAATGATGTATCAGATCTTCTACAGTTTTTAATTCCAAAACTGCTAATCGACGTTGCCATGAGGTTCCAATTCCCGGAATCAATCGTAGTTCAGTTGATAAGGTTATTTCCACCCTCCCAGTATAACCTACTAGGCACTAAAAAATAGTGGTAATAGTGAGGATAAAATCAGAGAAATTACCCCAATAATTGATAAAAAGACCCACAAAGGTCGATATTTTTTAATAAAACCATCCATGTTTTTTAATATAACTAATCTAGGGTCACAGAAGCAAGTTAGTTACAATTAAGTGATAAGTGATAAGTGGACTTTAGTGCTAAAATTAGCATATGTCAGAAAGACTAGCTGCACCACCCCCAAAATCAATACTCCAAGATCCATTAGAAATCGTTAAACGACCACTTCGCGGTACAGGTCGTTGGGCCAGTAAAAACAAAGGTTGGTTGATTGGTGGTGCTATTGCTTACTTATTAGTTTTCGCTTAATGAAAAAACCAGAATCGATAATAGAGCAAGCCACAACCATCGCCGAAAAAAGATGGAATCGATCCTCGCGTTTAGATTCAATTACCTATTCATCAAATCATTACATTCAGCGGGTACATCAATTAGTTAGTTATTTGCCGGAAGCTACTTTTGCCATTTCTTTTTTAGGATCCATTCATTTAGCAGCGGAAGGACTTAATCGGCCAGGCATAGCTCTAACTACTATTAGTATAATTACGGGAGTCGCTTGGGGAATGAAAGAATATCTAAATCGACAACAACAAATTTGGGATAATTTAGCGCCTTAACTACTCTTTTTAGCAGTTAATGCTTCAATCTCAGCTAATGCAGCTTGATGCTGTGGGTTATTAAAATATTCCCGAGCAGGTGCTAATTTATTAATTAACCACTCTGCTAAAGCATTTTTTAGATCCATTGGATGAACTTCTTTAGCTAAATAAGCTCTCTCTAAATCAGCATATGAACTAAAAGTTAGATCTCCACCCCATTTTTCTGGTCTATTTATCAATAAAGTTGCTTCCCCTGATCCAAAAAATAGATGTTTAGTCCAATCTAAGATCGGATTAAACTCGACTTCACCTTCAGGAGCAAAAGCATTATTTATCTTACGGCGAATATCTTCAGGTTCATCATGAATAAATATGGCGCTATCTGGCTTAGATTTACTCATCTTTAAGTTTTCGACAAGTTCTTCACGATTCTCTGTTGGTAATGGCCAAACTGATGGCTTCATCAATCCTTGTAACAAATGATGATGGATGGCAATTGGCTTCGTTAAACCCAAACTACCTGCCGCATCCCGTGCTACAACATGAACATTTCGTTGATCAGTTCCCGCATGAGCAATATCAATCTCCATTTGAAAAATATCCGCAGCTTGCATCGCTGGATAAATTAATGTTGCTGAATCTGAAGACTGACCAGCCTCTCGTCCCATGATGGTGGTTGATCGCATCATTCGGGAAATAGTTGTAGCTTTAGACACTTTAATCACATTTGGCCAATAACTTTGATCATAAAGTTCACTCCCAAGTACGAATTTCAAACTATTTGGATCTCCACCCACACATAAGTAAGCGGCTTTCATCGCTTCTTGAAAATAAGATTTAGCCATTCGGGTTGCAGTTTCTAATGTTCCGTCTAACTTCTTATTTAACCAAGTGTGCCAATCAGCCATAAAAATAGTGACTTCAACTCCAGCATCTTGTAAATTCTTAACTGTTTGCATCGCAAATAAGCCCTGGCCTAAATGCAATTTTCCAGATATTTCAAAGCCAATATAATGCTTCAGAGTTTTCCCTGCATCAAAGGCTGCTCGAAGCTCATCTTCAGTGATAATCTCCTCAACATTTCTCCGAATTAAATTTATTTTTTCATCAGTTGTCATGGCAAAATTATACGACAAGTCTTATAAAAACAATAGTAAAGGTTCGTAATTATAAAATCACGTAAATAACTGCTTGCTAGGATAACTATCGGGCAATATAATCCTTACTCATGCAGTCGAAAGAAGCACGGCTAGGGCCAGTTCGTAAAGTATTACCTACAAAATATTCCGCAAAACCATTTATTTGGAGTGATGAACAAATAGATGATTATATTGGCGAAATGATTAAGAATGATCGACTAACCATTACTCAGCGTTCAAATAGAATCGCTTTAATTCGTAATCCATATGGGGCTTCCTATGAAGATATTGAAGGTGGATATGATGAATGTTTCATTAGAGGTCAAACGTTCATGGTTCTTCCTAAAACAGAACCAGCAGATTCAATGCGTCAAATAGAGTTGATGTCACAACAGCACGCACAATTAGCACAATGGTTAAAATGTTTCCGAGGTGGAATTCCAGAAAGTTGGCATGATACTGGAGCGGTTTCAGATACAGTTTATTACGAAAGAAAATTGCCAAAAATTATGGTGGATGCAGCGATTGCTCATCCTGATCATTCGATAGTGTTATCTACTGGTTTTCGCCAAAAATTAGATCCTACTCAACTTGCAGTAGTTCTTAGTCGTGGTTTAAGTGCATTCACTATTGAAGAAATTCTCGATAAACAAAGTAAATATTTTAATAAATTTACACGTGTAAACGCTGCATTAGCACTCGTGAAAACCCACCGCGAAACAATTTTAGCTGCTTATGGATTACCAGTAATTCCAATTCAACCTAAGCCAGTTTAGATTTATTATTGCTAATTACGTATCGCTTCGCTTAAAATATCGGCGTGAACGAACATCAAACAGTAATAGATACCCATTCAACACCGCAGGCTCAAACTATTCATATTGAAGATACTCCGGAGACAACCCATACTGAATTAAATTCGGATGCTCATCAGACTACTGAACACACTGATAGCGCTCATGAAATTGTTTTAGCTCCCGAAACATTGTTTAACATCGGCCCGCTACCAGTAACCAATACATTATTTGTTAGTTGGATTGTCATGGCGTTTTTAATTACATTAGCAATTTTATCTACCCGAAAAATTAAAGCAGTCCCATCAGGGCTTCAAAATTTCGTAGAAGCGATTATTGAACCTGCCTACAATCTAGTAACTGACTTAGCTCATTCCAAAGCCAAAGTTTTCTTCCCATTTTTAATGACATTTTTTCTATTTATAGTCACGGCTAATTGGTTCGGTCTATTCCCAGGGTTTGGAACGATTTTTATTAACCATGATGGACACCAAATTCATCTTCTCCGATCAATCAATTCTGATTTAAATATGACTTTAGGATTAGCATTAGTTTCAGCGGCTTTAACTCATTATTATGCAGTTAAATTCTTAGGTGTCGGTGGATATCTAAAAAAGTGGTTCTCACTAAATCCAATATTATTATTTGTCGGTTTACTAGAAATTGTCTCCGAATTTACTAAAGTTTTCTCATTATCATTTCGACTATTTGGAAATATATTTGCTGGCGAAGAAGTTTTGAAAACAGTTTCTGGTCTAGTTGCTTTCTTCGCTCCTCTACCTTTCTTTTTTCTAGAGATTATTGTAGGATTTGTCCAGGCGGCAGTGTTTATGATGCTTACGCTTGTTTTCATGGTCTTATTAAGTGAGAAACATGAAGCTCATTAAGAAAGAAAGGAGTAACTAATGGAATTTACCTCAGGTGCAACTATTGCTGTTGGTGCAATCGCTCCAGCTTTAGCGATCGGTTTAATCGGTATGAAGGCTATGGACGCCATCGGCCGAAATCCAGATGCTCAAAGTAAAATCCTTCCCGCAATGTTGTTGGGAATGGCTTTTGCTGAAGCTATCGCTATCTACGCCTTAGTTATCGCATTCATTAAATAGGAGTAGTTAATAGGAATAGCTTTTAGTTAATCAACTATATTCTATTCCTATTGCTATTCTTAACTTAAATATGAATTTTTTTGATCAATTTGGAATTCAACCAGTATTGCTTCTCGCCCAGGTGGTCAACTTTGCAATTCTTGTTTTCATTCTCAATAAATTTTTATATAAACCAATTCTTAAAGTCCTTGAGCAACGCCGACAAACCATCGAGGATAGTTTGGCCAACGCCGAGAAAATCGAAAAGGAACTTGCTCGGACCGAATTAGATAGACAAAAAAAGATTGATCAAGCTTTAGATGAAGCCAAAACAATTATTGCCGATGCTAAAGAATCATCCGCTAAATTAATTTCTGAAGCTCAGGTTAAAGCAGGTGAAGAAGCTGTGAAATTGATTAATCAAGCTAAGCAAGATTTAGTTTCTGAACGTGAATCGCTTCACCAAGAAATTCGATCAGAGATAGCTGATATCGTTAGTATTAGCTTAGAAAAAATCTTGGATAAACAACTCACAACTGCGCAGAGGCAGAAACTTACCAAAGAGGCCTTGTCACAAATCAAATGATAAAAAAACGTCAGTTACTTCAAAAGGTTCAAGGTGATTTCAAACAAACTATTACCACTAGTGGTCTAAATAACAGCAAAGTTCAACAGCTTATCAAAAAATATGCAGCTTTAACCTCACAAGCAGCCATATTAAGTCTAAGACATCTGTCCAGATTAATTCAAAATTATCAAAAACAAACTACGCTATCAATTGAATCTGCCACAAAGCTATCAACCTCCGAAGAAAAACAATTAGAAAAACAGTTTAGCCACCAATATCATGTAAATAACGTAGAAAGCAAAATAGACCCTTCACTTTTTGCCGGAATTCGAGTTAGAATCGGAGACGATGTCTATGAAGATTCGCTTCATAGTCGGTTAAATCAATTGAAAGGAGCAATACTAAGTTAAAAATTAAAAATCAAAGCTAAATCAAGTTTTGAATTTTGATTTTTGAATTATAATTAACGTATGTCAGATTTAATAAAAGATATTGATAAGCAAATCTCAAATTTAAAACTCAAATCCACCAAGAAAAATGTTGGAACTGTTATGGAAGTTGGTGATGGTATCGCTCGAATTGATGGGTTATCAGATGTGGTGATGAGTGAATTGATTGATTTCGGACATGATACCTTTGGCTTAGCTCTGAATTTAGAAGAAAACCAAGTAGGTGCAGTTATTTTGAGTAATTCCAATCAAGTTAAACAAGGCGATAGTGTCAGCACAACCGGTAAAGTGTTGGAAGTTCCAGTCGGTGATGCTTTGATTGGTCGTGTAGTTGACGCTTTAGGTAATCCCATTGATGGTAAAGGTAAAATTGTTACTAAAAATTATTATCCAGTTGAGAAAATTGCCTCCGGAGTCATTACCAGAAAAAGCGTTACTGTCCCACTACAAACTGGAATTAAAGCCATCGATGCTCTAATTCCTATTGGCCGAGGTCAAAGAGAACTAATTATTGGTGATCGAAATACCGGTAAAACAACCATCGCTATCGATACCATAATTAACCAAAAAGATGTCATCTGTATTTATGTTGCGATTGGACAAAAAACCTCAAAAGTTGCTCAATTAGTTGCTCAGTTAGAAGCTGCAGGAGCAATGGACCATACTATTGTAGTGGCTGCAACAGCTACAGATCCAGCTTCAATGCAATACTTAGCTCCTTATTCTGGAACTGCTATCGGTGAATATTTTATGGATCAAGGCAAAGACGCCCTAATTATTTATGATGACTTATCAAAACACGCTTGGGCGTATCGCCAAATGTCATTGTTATTACGACGTCCATCTGGTCGCGAGGCATATCCAGGTGATGTGTTCTATCTTCATTCACGGCTACTAGAGAGATCAGCTCGGCTAAGCGAAGATTATGGAGGTGGTTCATTAACTTCTCTACCAATTATTGAAACTCAGGCTGGTGATGTCTCTGCCTATATTCCAACCAATGTTATCTCAATTACAGATGGACAAATCTTTCTTGAATCAGATTTATTTTATTCCGGTGTGCGCCCAGCTGTAAATGTTGGTATTTCTGTTTCCCGCGTCGGTGGATCTGCTCAAATCAAAGCCATGAAATCAGTTGCTGGTAAGCTCAAACTTGATTTAGCCCAATTCCGTGCTTTAGCCGCATTTGCTCAGTTTAGCTCAGACTTAGATCCAGCTACCAAATCTCAAATTGAATTAGGAAAAAGAATTACCGAAATTTTAAAACAATCACCATACTCCCCTGTTCCAGTTGAACAACAAATTGCTATTTTATGGGCTGCTAATAATGGCTATTTAGATGATATTGAAGTCTCCCAAGTTCGACGATTTGAAACGGAATTTATTGATTTCTTAAAAACTAAATCCTCTAAACTATTGGCAACAATTGTTGAGGAAAAAGTATTATCAGACAAAAGCCTGAAAGATTTAGAGATTCAAGCCAAAGAGTTTAAAAAGCGCTTTAAAGTCGAGAAAGGAGCGAAGTAAGCGTCAAATCATCATAGCCATGTCCTTTGCGTTAATTTTACTAAACGCTACACGCTAATCGCTAAATACTAACAGATGCCTTCCACCCGAGACCTCAGAAGACGAATTCGTTCTATTAAAAATATCTCTCAAATAACAAAAGCTATGGAAATGGTGGCAGCTACTAAAATGCGCCGCGCCCAAGTTCAAGCCTTATCAAGCCGTCCATATAGCCAAGAGTTATTACAAGTCTTGGTTAATTTTCTAGATAAAGGTGGTGAATTAAATCATCCTTTATTGACTGACAATAATTCAGATATGACAGCTTCTGTATTGCTTACTACGGATAAAAGTCTCTGTGGAGCCTTAAATACCAATATTTTTCGGTTAATAATGCGTGAATCCACAACTAACTCATGCTTTTATACGTTTGGGCGTAAAGGGACCGATTTTGTGGTTAAAACGAGCCGAGCATTATCAGCCAGTTTTCCCTCTTCAGAACAAATCACCTTTAATTTAGCTCGACAAATTCGCCAAGCATTAGTAGCTGACTTTTTAGCTGAGAAAATTGGCTATGCTCAGATAATTTTTCCAAATTTTATTTCCACTCTTAGACAAGAACCCAAAATCGCCTCACTATTACCAATAAATATGCATAAACTCCATGATTTCTTGTCCGATAACATCAACAATAAGCTTGAAGCTAAAAGTGTCCATTCTACAGCTGGAGAATATAAAATCGAACCTGATATTACTCAGATATTAGACTACATTCTGATTCATTATTTGGATATTACTATCTATCAAGCACTTCTCGAATTGCGTGCTTCTGAACACTCTGCAAGAATGATCGCCATGCAAAATTCAACTACTAACGCCAAAGAGCTTGTATCTGACCTCACACTTTCTTATAATCAGATCCGTCAGGAAGCAATTACAACTGAATTACTAGAAATTACTAGTGCTTCAGCAGCTTTGGAATAATATGTCAAAAAATATTGGAAAAATCATTCAAATAATCGGTCCAGTAGTCGATGTTCAATTTGAGAACGGACATTTACCAGCCATTTACAATGCGCTTGAAATAACTGTGACTAACGGAAAGCTGCTCGCCTCGCGAAGCGGGAAGCCAGAAGTCGGCAAGCTAACATTAGAAGTCCAACAACATTTAGGAGATGGTGCAGTCCGTGCCGTCGCAATGTCGACAACCGATGGATTAAAACGAGGAACTGAAGTTTTAGATACTGGCGCACCAATATCCGTACCAGTAGGAACTGAAGTTTTAGGTCGATTATTTAATGTTACTGGTCAAGTTATCGATAATAAAACAGAAATTAAATCTAAGCAGCGATTACCAATCCATCGCCCAGCTCCTTCATTCCAAGAACAAGAAACTAAAGCTGAAATCTTTGAAACTGGCATTAAAGTTATCGATTTAATCGCTCCATTCTTACGCGGCGGTAAAGTTGGGCTTTTTGGTGGGGCTGGTGTTGGTAAAACAGTTTTGATTCAGGAATTAATCAGAAATATTGCTGCTGAACATGGTGGCTACTCTGTTTTTACCGGAGTCGGCGAAAGAACTCGTGAGGGAAATGACTTATATGAAGAAATGAAGGATTCTGGAGTTATTGATAAAACTGCTATGGTCTTTGGTCAAATGAACGAACCGCCAGGTGCTCGTCAAAGAGTCGCTTTAACTGGTTTAACAATGGCTGAATATTTTCGTGATCAGGAAGGAAAAGATGTCTTGTTATTTATAGATAATATTTTCCGATTTTCCCAAGCTGGATCTGAAGTCTCCGCGCTATTAGGTCGTATTCCTTCAGCTGTAGGTTATCAACCAACCTTAGCCACTGAAATGGGACAACTACAAGAACGAATTACCTCTACCAAAAAAGGTTCAATTACTTCAGTCCAAGCTGTTTATGTACCAGCAGATGATTATACTGATCCAGCACCAGCTACTACATTTGCTCATTTAGACTCAACCATCGCTTTAGAACGGGCGCTAACTGAGCAAGGTTTATATCCTGCAGTTGATCCATTATCCTCATCCTCACGAGCCTTAGATCCAAATATTGTAGGAAAAGAACATTATGAAGTCGCTATCGGTGTTCAAAAAGTTCTTCAAAAATACAAAGATCTTCAAGATATTATCGCTATTTTAGGTATGGAAGAGTTATCAGATGAAGACAAATTAACAGTCTCTAGAGCTCGAAAAATTCAGAGATTCTTAACCCAGCCTTTCTTCGTTGGTGAGGCTTTCACAGGACGTCCAGGTAAATATGTCTCCATTTCAGATACTGTTAAAGGTTTTAAAGAGATTTTAGACGGAAAACATGATTCCAAAACAGAACAAGCCTTCTACATGGTCGGAACTATTGATGAAGTTAAATAAATTATTCTACTTTACCGACTAAAGTTACTGCTCCACCTTCTTCGTCAGCATTGACTGTATAAATATCTAATCCATGAGCAATTTTCTTAGCAGTTGCCATTAATTGAGCAGTAATAATTTCAGCCAATTCTGCTTCAGCATTTGGATCAGTTAATTTTGCATATTCAACCAAACCTTTAATATCTTTCAATAATAGACCTTGATCCACTACAAATGATTGCTCACCATCTTTACCCATATGACGAATAGTAAATTTCTCTCCAGTATTAATGATGACTCGTTTCTCGGCATGATGACCAGTCAAAGTGACAGTATTAATATCTGATCCACCGGATTTTAATCTCCGTGTGTAATTTAACATCTTTTGACTTTGACCTTCTTTTAATGAATATGCTTCATAATCAATAATTGATTTCTGAACATGACCACAACCAGTCGCATCAGCTTCTTTAGGATGATCATCGGTATGATCGGATAACGGCTGAATTTGCGATTGTCTGTAGCCAAAAAGAATTTCCACAACTCTCTCAGGTTCTATATTTAAATTATGTTTATTAGCATATGCCATAAAACCCATGGCTAATCCTGAATCTCCCCCAGGAAATGCTGCATATCCTTCATTTTGATCGTCAGTTTGATATCTACCATCAATGCATCGAACGCCTATTTTTACAGGAACTCGATTATTCCTAATAAAACTTATAGCGCTTTCTAAATTGGCGGGTGGAATTTCAGGTGTAGTCATTGTTTCTTTCACTGAATTGTATTATACACCTACTTATGATAAATTCTAGACGGAAAAGTCATGGCTCAAATGAATCTCAAAATCATCACTCCGGAAAAAATTACTTTAAATGAAACAATTGATAAAGTCGTTGTTCCATCCAAAGATGGCGAGTTAGGTATATTACCTCATCACATTAATTTAATGGCGGCAATTGCTCCCGGAGAACTAAAAATTACTAAAGGCAGTAGAACTGATAGTTATGCTGTTGGTGAAGGTTTATTACAAATCCAAGACAACCAGATTACTATTTTAACTGATTTAGCTCGAACCCCCGCAGAAATTGACGAGAAAGCTGTCGAAGAGGCTAGAAAAAGGGCTGAACAAGCATTACAACAAGACTTGTCAGATGAAGAGTATGCTACAACTTTAGCCATTATTGAGAAATCATTGGTTCAGCTCCGCGTCAAACGCCGCCATCGTGGATGATAGCTTTAAACTATTTTACTTTCATCACAAAATTGTTATAATTCAAACCTAACCTAGGATGTTTGATGAGGTTTAAATATACCTTTGAAAGTTTACAAGCTGCAGTTTCAGAATCTTATTCGGTTCAGGAAGTAGCACGCCGATTACTAGGGAAGAATGTTGGTGGGAACCAACATCAGCACATTAAAAAAATGATTCAAAAATTTGGTATTGATACCCAACATTTCTTGGGATCAGCCCATAACCTAGGACAAGTTTCTCATAAACGGAAAAATCCGAATGAGATTTTTATTATTGGACAAAGACAAAAGTCTCATTTATTAAAAAGAGCTTTAATCGAATCTGGAATAAATTATTGCTGTTCAATTTGCCAACTAAGAGATTGGAATAATCAACCTATTCGATTGGAAATTGATCATATCGATGGTAATGCCAGCGACAATTCTTTATCAAATCTCAGATTTTTATGTCCAAACTGTCATTCTCAAACAGAAACATATGGGTATAGAGGTCAAAAGGATCACCAGATTTTGAATGATTTAAATTATCCACAGGAAGCCAAACGGTTCGGCAGCAGACTGTAAATCTGTTATCCGTAGGTTCGACTCCTACCCTGTGGACAAATTTAATTTAGGGTCTAGACAAGTTTAGGGTGGATTTTGTCTAAAGTTTTTAAGTAACTCCTTGTACATATTACCACCCCTATGATTAAAACGAAACTCTGATTCTTTTAAGTGGAGTAGGAATTTTGATTTAGCTATACCATTGAATTTATTCATCCGTCTTTTAGTATATGACCAAAATGATTCAATTCCGTTGACATGATTTTTACCTCTGGCAAATTCATTCTCGTGGTTATAGATACGATAATGTTTGTAGCCTGATGTAATCAGCCCATCATAACTTCTCCAGCCGTCAGTATAAACTGTGGTATTTTCCAGTATTTTTACTTGTAAAATGGGCATGAGTTGTTCCTTAATACAGTTAGGGATTATTTGGGTATAAACTTTACCTTGTCTTTTTAACAGACCAACCACAGGTACTTTTCCCTTAGCACCTCGACCCCGCTTACCTCTGACTCGTCTGGCTCCAAAGTATGACTCATCGATCTCCACTTCACCATCAAGATTACCATTCGTTTGAGATAATTCCAGGATTCTAGTTCTGAACTTTGCATATAGACTATTAACGGTATTTCTAGAAATACCTGTTACTTCAGAACAAACTACTGCTGTATAATCACGACAAAAACAGTTTAAAATTTGCCTGAATTTCCGTTGTGAAATGTGTGACTTTTTTAAATACCTGTTTTGCATTGTCTAGACAATCTATTCTAACACTTAAAGGTGCTTAAACTTGTCTAGACCCTAAATTAATTACGTAATTTGATTCTAAGAATCCTTATGTAATAGGTTTTATAGAAGTTTTCAAGGCTAAATAGTAGTTGATAGATCTAGGCTTTGTGGGTTTACTTTGTTTAGAGTTCAAGTCCCATGAATCGCCCTAAATTATCTATACCAAGCATTTGGATTTTCTTTCTTATTTATTATCACTATGAGCAGTTGAATAATCTTTTCCATTTTTGATCGCCCAGGTGATCATACCCATAGACATTTTTGCAGCTGCCAGATAAATTTTGATTATATTTTAACTCGATACGTTAAATAAAGCATTGTCTTCCACTAAAATAGCTATTGATAATACCGACTTAAAATTAAATTCTCTTAATATAAACGTAGATGTAGTTAAGATTAAATAGTTATAATCCTAATGTTTGCAAAATGGTTAATATTATTTCCTATTTTCTCTGCTTTTTTGTCTGTGTTCTTCCATTTTTAGTTGATATCTTTCAATGTCAATTTGGAAATTTCTAAATTGTGCTATGTTTTGCAAGATTTCTATTGGAAGTCCATATGTTTCTTGCAGAGAAAATGCATTCTCTCCAGATAAATAATCAGGCGATTGCTTTAGCATTTTATCTAAAGCTCTCTTTGATTTATCTAAAGTTGTTAAAAATTTTCTAACTTCTTGGTTAATAACGGGGGTTATCTTAGTTTCATTTGCTCTCAATTCGGGATAGAACTCTCCAAAGGATTGAATGATACCTTCAATTGAACCTTCAAGTTTTACTTGTTCTGCTCCCATTAAGTTTGCATTTGCCACCATCCTCCGAATAAGTCTTCTTACAACATATTCTCTTCTAGTATTTGAAGGATATATGTCATCAGCTACCATAAATGTTGCTGCTCTTAAGTGATCAGTAACTATTCTAATCTGAGGATTATCAACGCTTTCATCTATTCTTAGATCGTTTTCCTGAATAAAATTTTGAGCAATTGGCCTTAGTAAATCAGTATCGTATACAGATTTTGCACCTTGTAATACCATCGCAAATCTTTCGATTCCAGCTCCTGCATCAATATTTTTAAATGGTAAATCACTAAATGATCCATCTTCCCCCTTATAATATTGCATGAAAACTCCTGGATTCCAGATTTCGAGATATCTACCACAATCACAATTTAATCCACAGTCTTCTTTACCACATCCTGTATTTTGTCCTAGGTCATAATATACTTCAGAGCAAGGTCCACAGGGTCCACTATTACCTGCAGGTCCCCAGAAGTTATCCTCAGCTCCTAGCGCATGAATACGATCCTCAGGAAATCCAAGATCAGACCAGATTCTATGTGCTTCCTCATCGGGTGGTATATTAGGATACATAGGATCACCACTATACACGGAGACATGTAATCTAATAGGTTCAAATTTGAATTTATCCACTAATAAATCATTAGCATAGGTTAATGCATCCCTCTTAAAATAATCTCCTATGGACCAATTACCCATCATCTCAAAGAAAGTAAGGTGGCTAGTATCTCCAACGCTCTCAATATCGTTTGTCCTAATGCATTTCTGTATATTAGTAAGTCTAGGAGAAGGAGGAGTGACTTCTCCTGTGAAAAACTTTTTTAAAGGTGCCATGCCAGAATTAATTAAAAGCAAAGTTGGATCCCCTTGAGGAATTAATGATGCGCGCGGTAATCTTAAATGTCCTCTTCATTCAAAATAATCTAAGAAGGTTGCTCTAATTTCTTGATGAGATTGATTAGGTTTCCGGTCAAAATTTAGCCTGCTCTCGTGATTCATATTATTTGTCAGCCATTATAGCATTATATATGACAATAGCAACGAAGAGTTTGTTTTTTGACTATAAATAGCTATAATTGTAAAAAGGAAAAAACAAATGATTCTAACAGGGTCTGAAATTCACAAACAAGTTAAGTTAGGGAGAATTAAAATTGCTCCGTTTTCTGAAAATTTGATAAATCCAAATAGTTACAATTACCGCTTAGGTAAAATAATATACGAAGTTGAATCAGTTATATTAGATCCTAAAACGGAAACAAGGGTAAAGAAACATATTATAACTAAAAAAGGATTTATATTAAGACCAGGAAAATTATACCTTGCTCATACAGTAGAAACCATAGGAAGTGATTATTATGTTACCTCATTAATCGGAAGATCATCCGTTGGTAGATTGGGATTGTTTCTTCAGATTACTGCTGACTTGGGGCATATAGGAGCAAAACATTGTTGGACGTTAGAGTTGAAAGTTGTTCAACCACTGCGAGTGTATCCTTATATGAAAATTGGTCAGGTTAGTTTTTGGACTCCTAAAGGGAGTAAGCAAAAAAAATATATTGGAAGGTATTCAAAATATTCCCAACCGCACACAAGCCAAATTCATAAGGAATTTTAGAATGATATTAACCGGAGATGAAATTGTAAAGGAAATAAAGAAAAAAAGAATAATAATAGATCCGTTCAATAAACAACAAGTTAATCCAAATTCTTATAACTTTAAACTTGGTAACACAATCAAAATTTATAAAAGAAAAACTCTTGATCCAAAGAAAAAAAATGAAACTACTGAAATTGAGATACCTAAAAAAGGCCTATTACTAAAACCGAATATGATATATCTTGCTCATACTTTTGAGACCATGGGTAGTTGCCATTATGTTCCTATTTTGAGAGGTAGATCCTCAATAGGAAGATTAGGTTTATTCGTTCATATTACAGCAGATCTCATTGATATTGGATCGATTAATCAGTGGACATTAATGTTACACGCCGTACAAGAAGTCATTATCTATCCAGGTATGCTAATTGGGCAGGTTACATTCTGGAAAGTTAAAGGAAATATTGTTCTATATAAAGGGAAGTATCAAGGTAGCAAGGGGCCTATGGAGTCAATGATATATAAGGATTTTATTAAGAAATAAATATGGAATTTTTTTTCAAAAACTCACCTTTCGATCCAGGGAATAATGAAGTTCTAGAGCGATTCCTCTCTATCTCTAGAACAACGTCTTGTCCTTTTGCACTTAAATCTAAATTATGGTCAGTACGTAATTGGAAAGATACTTATACTGTTCAGTCGTACTTAACAGATAATATAGATATCTTAAATACTTTTTCAGAGCTTTCTGAAGATTTAAGTTTGGACGGTTTAGTATTTGAAATAAAAGAATCTGATGCAATAGCCTCCTTAACAGGATTGAAAAAATTGATGAGAAATTTTGTATATTTATTAGAGCATGATGATGGGATACCACTAGATCCTAAAAAAATCCTTAATCCAAATTGGCAGTTTGCCTATAATGGCTTACGGCAGTTTTTAATTACTTTTGCGCCCTTTTATCCAAGGACAAATCCCAGATTTTCACCGATTTCGGACACGGTATATATACTGTCTCAACCTGAGCCTTCTTTCGATAGACATATTCCATATCCTACCGAAGATACCAAGACCCGTAGAATTAAGGATAGAATTCGACAAAGTTTTGAATTAAAAAAACAACCTTATGATTTTTCTTTGACAGATTCTGAATATGAGGCGTTAAAATATGTGAAGCCAATCGAGTTAGGTTATAATCCAGTTAAATGGTGGGAGGAAAATGAAAATAGTACCTAATCAAGAAGATCTAATAAAAAGTTTGTCTGACATCTTTGAGAGACCTAGTTTATATAAGAAGGGTGATTTAGTAAAAAAAGTTGCAAAACTAATTCAAAAAAGAAAAGAAATACTAGATATTTCAAAGAAAGTGCAGACACCTTTTTATGTATTTGATCAAGCTGGATTTAATTCGCATGTAAGTAAATTTACCGAAATATTTACTAAATACATACCAGATCTTAGTATTTTTTATGCTATGAAGTTAAATCATCATCCATTTTTTATTAAAGAGGCAGTACGTTTAGGACTAAATCTGGATGTTGCAAGCATAAGAGAACTTAAAATTGCTTTAAAATATAAGCCCCAAAAAATAATTTATTTTAGCCCAGGGAAAACTATAAGAGATCTGGAATACATTGTAAAAACTAACTATGACATATATATAAACGTTGATAGCTTTTCTGAATTGCGTAAATTAGGAGAGATAACAAATAATTTAAATAAGAAAATTAAAGTTGGTGTAAGAATATATATTCCCGAACATGGTGCATGGTCAAAATATGGTATAAAATTAAGTGATCTAAAAAGTTTTTGGGAAACGTCAAATAAAAACTATCCTAATATAAATTTGCAAGGTATTCATTTCCATACTTCTAGGAATAAAACAGCTAAAAATTATGTTACTACTATAAAATCAATTTCTCGATATTTAAAGAAGAATTTTTCTAGAGAAGAATTAAATCAAATTAAATATATTGATTTTGGAGGAGGATTCGATACAAGTGAGACTGAGGGTATATATCCCTCAAAGACTCCATTAGGGCAATTATTTTCTATAATTGGGCAGGTGACTAATAAAAAAGTTAAATTCAAAGATAAATATTATTTGATTAACGCAATAACCCTAGAAGAATATGCCTTACAGATCTCCTCCGTAATTAATAAGTATTTGCGACCATATATAAATGCTGAATACTTTACTGAACCAGGTAGGTTTTTATGCAACGATTATATGCATATTGTATTAAGTGTAAGCGATGTTAAGAATGAGAAAAATATAGTTGTTGATGGGGGTGTTAATTTAGTTGGTTGGCAGCGTTTCGAATATGAATACTTTCCTTTAGTCAATTTAACTAGACCATCTCTGCAAGAACGTAAATGTACCGTTTATGGAAATCTTTGTACTACATGGGATTTATGGGGTTATTATATTTATTCAGATCAGATTTGTGAGAAAGATACGATCTTAGTCCCTTATCAAGGAGCTTTAACATATTCTTTAGCACAAACTTTTATAAACCCTATAGCAAAGGTGTATAAATTATGATATTGTATTAATTATGAAAAATAAAAAGATTACAGTCGATCAAATAAATAACTTATCCTATACTGACTTTGTTGGTTTAATTAATCAATGGAATGTTCTACCTGGAGGGTATAATACTTTGTCTAAGTGGATTATGTACGCGAATATAGATAACCATTCTAAAATTTTGGAGGTTGCTTGCACTACAGGTTTCTCATCAAGAGAGATAGCTCTTCAAACAAATTGTGAAGGAATTGGATTTGATATATCTGAAGCCTCCGTTAAAACGGCTCAATACAACAAAGATAAATATGCCCCCAATATAAATATTAATTATCAAACAGAAGATGGTTATAAGTTTCAAACTAATACTAAGTTTACACACGTAATATTTGGAGCAGCACTTAGATTTTTCCCAGATCCACAGCAAATGTTAAAATTATCGCTATCATTTTTAGAAGATGAGGGATTTATTTTAGCAAGTGAGTTCTATGCTGTTGAAAAAATTCCAGATGAATTGATAAAAAGAGCACAAGATATATTTAATATCACTCCTACGGAAATTAATTACAAGGAAGTAATGAAAATTTACGAAGGTTTAGATGTAATTTATGAAGATAGGAATATAATTTTCCAAGAAACAGAAGAAGAATTAAATCATTATTGCCAATCCACTATTAATAGGGCTTGCAAAATGTTGAAAATTACAGATAACGACGTAATAGATGTAATGTATCAAAGGTTATACAAAATAAAAGAAATGTCTAATCTATTAAGACCATATCAAAATTATAATGTGTTAGTATTGCGATATAGATCTAAAATTTATCCTAATAGATACTTTGAGCTTTTCTAATGACTGAACTACCTCGTAAAAAAGAATATGATAGTAAACAAATCTATGATTTAAAGAAAGGTTTTAATGATTATTGGAGAACTAGAGGTTTTAACATCATACCAGGTGGATACCCTTTATATCAAGCTCCAGATTCCATTTTGGTTGTTAATTCAACGATCGCACCCTATATAGAACAGATTACACCAGATAATGATCCTACTTTTAATGATGCTTTTATACAAAGATGTGTGAGATTTCGTGGTTTGAGTGGTCGTGGCTTATTGGACTCTACAGCCTGGTCAACTGCTTTTTTAATGTGTGGCACAGTGTCAACGGAACAATCATTAGACGATACAACAGATTTAACCTTAGATTTTTTGGATAAAGTAGTAAGAATAGACAGAAATCAGATAGGAGTAACTGTTGACCAAGATGATAAAGATAGTTTAACTGCTATTGAAAATTCTGGTGTTCCATTTGAAAACATACGATTTCAATCAGATAATAATGATGTTTGGGTGAAATGGCAATTTGGTAGACCAGGACCTATTGGAAGAGGAATAACCTTTCATCTAAATAGCTCAGAAAATAACAAATGCGCTGATTCACAATTCTTGAATATTATTCATATGGACTCCTATGTTGATACAGAAGGTTCGGTTGTCAGCTTACCGAGGAGAATCATTGATGTAGGTTTTGGATTAGAAAGAATAATAAGCTTGCAAACTCAGAGTAGCCCTTTTGATACACCATACTATGAGTCTTTATCAATTTTTTTGAAATCTTATGCAAAGGAAACATTAGGAGAGGAAACAGATTTAAGGATTTTAACTGCAGTTGATAATATTCGTGCTATCAAATATATGTTGAGAGATAATTTCCAACCAGGAAATAAAACCTCTGGATATATTTTAAGAAAAATAATGAGAAATGTTTTTTTGCAGTTTCATCTCTTGAATATACCTGAGGACACATGGGGGAAACTATTTAGTGGAGAATATCGAGAAGTAGTAAATAAAGAGTTTGAGGGATTTAATAAAGTTTTAAAGCGAGCGGATAAAGAAGTGAAGAGATTAGGACATATACCCTCAGAAAGAATACAGGAAGCTATAAATTTTTTAAAAGATACCCACGGTATTCCATTTGAGATATCTAAGAGTTTACTGACTACTCCTAATTAAAAGGATTTTCTATCAATTTAAATGTTTTCTTTAAAGGATTTAACTCTGTAGCTACTCCTAAAGGAAGTATGAATTGAGGATCAGTATGTCCGAAGTCCAAATTTGTAACTATCAAAAGATCATTAAGTTTGAATTCATTTCTTATAACTGATAAAAGAATATTATCTAATTCATCCTTTTCTTTTTCTGTAAAATCTCTTGCTCTACCAAATAATACTGCATTCACTTTATTAAAAACACCTTGAATGCAATAGTTTCTTAAAGAATATTTTATATATTCCAACGATGGATGATTTTCAGAGGTCTCAAAGAAAATTATTTTATCTTCCC
>CAYTXH010000001.1:39630-69484 GCA_964441115.1 uncultured Gammaproteobacteria bacterium
AAACTAGTTGCCTTCATCATATCTAATATTTCAAAACATCCACCGAACAATTCTCCTTGAATTGTTTTGTTACCCTGTAGCCACCTCCATCCTGTTGAGCGTTGTAGCTCATTAGTTTTACCAATATTATCATCATTGGACCAGTCTAAATATCCTTCACAATAAGTGTTGTATGGCTCATATGTAAATTCATTAAAATTTGTGAAGAAAAAATACTCAATATAATTTTTGAATTCAGGGGGCAAGTAATTCATTTGAGCGAATCCTGCCATTATTGAGGGACCGTTAAAAGTAATTAATCCCATCTGATTTAAGTATGTATTAATAGTTGTAGTGTCGGAATAACCCATAAAGAACTTGGGATTTTTGAGGATAATGTCTTTATCTAAATTATCAAGAATCCGTATGGAATCATCCCCTCCTATACTAGTTATAATTCCAGAAATTGTAGGATCAGCAAAAGCACTATTTATATCATCTGCTCTCATTTTGGGATTATCCACCAGAAAGTCTTCACTCTCTCTTGTATGTGGTAGCTCTGCAATTTTTAAACCTAGACTTTCCAAATTTAGTAATCCAGCATTGAAAATATTAGGGAATAAATTTGGCCCAGACCATGAGGGAGAGACAATCGCAATCTTATCTCCTCTTTTAAGTTTTCTAGGTTTCAACTTAATCATTAATCGAATATAACACATTTGGTTATTTTTTTAGAATAAAACATTGTAAGTAAAATTCTATATCATAATAACTAAGTGTAGTTGAACTTAAACTTGTTGATACCAATTCTGTAATGTTTGGGGCAATCATTATTAGTTTTATAACTTAGGCCAACCATATGAGGAAATATGGAACTCAACCACAGACCAGTTTAAAGATTCGAGCTAACTATCTATGCAATATGTAAATTCTTGTGGAGTTGGAATTTAAGATGTTTTTTATTTCAATAAATTTCTGAATAATACTAACTCCTCTAGTTTAAAACTGGATTGTAAGGTCCTACTAAAGTTACTTAGGTGGACAAGATAAAAAATTTAATTTCCACGTTTCATCCATTAACTAAGTCTAAAAGATAACATAGAATACTAATATAAACTGAGAGCTTTTCGTTGCTAAAATAGCAATATGATTAAACCCACTAAAGAACAACTTATATCAGTAGCTGGAACAGCTATGAAAGATATCATTGCCCCTAATCTTAGTATTCTATTTTGTGGCATTAATCCGGGATTATACTCGGCTGCCAGCGGTCATCATTTTGCTAAACCGGGTAATCGATTTTGGAAAGCTCTGTTTCTAGGCGGATTAACTGATCGATTATTAGACCCATTCGAAGATCAGCTCTTACTAAACTACAAAATTGGTATTACCAATTTCGTAAATAAAGCCACGATCTCAGCTGCGGAGTTAACTACCGAGGAGTATCAGCATGGCGCTCAGGTGCTAGAACAAAAAATTAACCAATATAAACCAAAAATAGTGGCGTTCTTAGGCATTGGCGCCTATAGAATAGCTTTTAACCGTCCTAAAACTATACTAGGTTTACAAACCGAAACAATTGCCAATACTCAGCTTTGGGTACTACCCAATCCAAGTGGTCTAAATGCCCATTTTCAAATTGAACAGTTAGCCGAATTGTTTAAAGAATTGAAAATAGCTACAGCTTCTTAACCTAATTTTGCCTGTTAAACCTATTCTGAGTTATAATAAATAAGCATGTCATTTCAATCACGACGGAGTAAATTTAATAACCTTCCTAAACGCCCTGATTACTCCAAAATCAAACAACTCAAATGGGTCTCTCGCCTTTCAACTGGCATCTTAGCGTTAGTTCTATTATTTATAGTCGGAGTCATTGCTGTCGTCGTTTTCTTCGCAACTCAAATCCCCTCACCTCAACAACTTCAAACTCGAATCGTTGCTCAATCAACCAAAATTTATGACCGTAATGGCGAATTACTTTATGATATTTTCCAAAACCAGAATCGAACTCCAATTAAAATCAATGAAATCCCTGAATCTGTTAAAGAAGCAACCATCGCCATTGAAGACAAAGATTTTTATAAACACGGCGGATTCTCCGTAGTTGGTATCGGCCGAGCTTTCGTTGAGCTATTATCAAATCGACGAGTTTCCGGTGGAGGTTCCACTTTAACCCAACAGTTAGTTAAAAATGCCCTATTAACCAACGATATTAGTTTCATTCGTAAAGCAAAAGAACTGATTTTAGCTATTCAAGTGGAACGGGCATTTACTAAAGATCAAATCTTAGAAATGTATCTAAATGAGATCCCTTATGGTGGAACTGCATATGGTATTGAGGCTGCTTCAAATCTTTATTTCGGTAAAAGTGCTAAAGAATTAAATCTCGCAGAAGCTTCTTTATTAGCAGGATTACCACAGTTACCATCAGTTTATTCCCCTTATGGATCTAATCCTGAACTCGCTAAAGTTCGCCAAGCCGAAGTATTACGACGAATGGTCGAAGATGATTACATCACCAAAGCTGAGGCTGAAGATGCAAAACAACAACCATTAACCTACCGAACCAGCCAGAATGAAATCGGTTTTAAAGCCCCCCATTTCGTACTCTATGTTAAACGTAAATTAATCGAACAATTTGGAGATAAATTAGTTGAGCAAGGTGGTTTAAGAGTCACAACTACTCTAGATTTTAAGTTACAAGAAGAAGCCCAAAAGATTGTTAAAGATGAAGTCGATAAACTCACAAAATATACAGTTGGTAACGGCGCTGCAGTGGTAATGAATCCAAAAAATGGCCAAATATTAGCCATGGTAGGAAGTAAAGATTATTTTGGAGAATCAGAACCAGCCAATTGTGATGAAGCCTCAACATGTACTTTTACTCCAAATGTAAACGTTGCTTTACAACTACGCCAACCAGGATCGGCAACTAAACCAATTACCTATGCTGCTGCCATGCAAAAAGGATATACAGCAGCCTCACCTATTTTAGATGTCAGAACAGAATTCCCCGGTGGAGCCAATAATCCTGTTTACGTACCAGTCAATTATGATGGTCAATTCCACGGTGTCACTCACATTCGTTATGCTCTCGCAAATTCTTATAATATCCCAGCAGTTAAAGTCCTCGCTCTAGCAGGCGTTAAAAACGTCTTAGATCTTGGTAATCGAATGGGTTTGACCACTTGGGAACCCACTGAAGAAGTTGTCAATTCTGTAGGGCTTTCACTGAGTTTAGGCGGTCGGGAAGTTCGACTATTAGACTTAACTAGTTCTTTTGCAGTCTTTGCTAACGAAGGTAAAAAACTCGATCCAGCATCTATTCTAAAAGTCACCGATGCTAAAGGCAGTGTTCTTTATGAATTTAAGGATATCGAAGGAACCCGAGTCATGGATGAAGGTATCGCTTTTATCGTTTCCGATATGCTCTCAGATAACAATGCTAGAGCTGCCGCTTTTGGTACTAATTCAGTTTTAAATATTCCTGGTAAAACAGTTTCTGTTAAAACTGGAACTACTGACCAAAAGCGAGATAATTGGACTGTTGGTTATACACCTTCAGTTGTCACCGGGGTTTGGGTCGGAAATAATAATAACGAAGTGATGAATCCAGCTATCGCCTCTGGTGTGACTGGAGCTTCACCGATTTGGCAAAAGATTATGATCGCAGCTCTCCAAGGCAAAGCTGATGAAAAACCTCGCCAACCTGAAAATTTAAGCTATTTGGATATCGACAGTTTAATGGGTGGCAAGCCCAAAGAAGGCTCTCCAACACGCAAAGAATATTTTGTTAAAGGAACTGAGCCAACCACAGTTGCTCCAAATTATCAACGCCAAAAAGTCTGTAAAGTAAATCCACATCGTTTAGCCAATGATGGTGAAGATTCAGAAGAAAAAGACGTAATTGTTTTAAGTGAAAATGACCCAACTGGTGCTAATAAATGGCAGCCAGCCATCGATCAGTGGGTCTTAACTGCAGGTGACAGTCGCTTAGTTGGTTCAACTAAAGGTTGCGCTGGTATTCCTGGATTCTCTAGTGGTGGCGACCAAAATGCAGTTATTTCCATTGCTAATATTCCAAATGGTGCTAATGTGCCACGCGAATTTGATGTCTTAGCTAGAACCAATTCTCCTGCTGGAGTCAAAAAAGTCACCTGGACAGTTGATGGCGTTACTAAAAATGTTCAAACTGCAGAACCGTTTGCTCAACATATCGCTTTCCCAAATGGTGACAAAGGAACTCATACCATTAGCGTGACGCTAGAAGATAACAATGGTGGGACTTTCAATAGTACAATCACTGTAACTGTTTCTTTGTAGACTTGATCACTGTGATATAATTATTATGTGTTCAGTAAAATTTCTATTACTAGTTTATTAAATTAATAACTCGCTCTGGCGGGTTTTTTTATAGCTATGTTTAATAGTGAAATAATTGAATCGAATTATATAGACCCTCCGATTCGTACAATTCCTGCGGTCTTAATTTCTGGCTCCCCCAAAATAAAACCGCCTAAAACTCCAATGGCAGATCGTCTAAAAAAACGAATTACCGGATATTTCGAAGTTGTTTCTAAATCAGCTAACCGATCTTTAAGTTTCCAATCAGCTAATAAAAGAATTGATCGACTTAGAGCATTACTCGATCTCTATTCACCTCAATCGCCAGATTTAAATAAATTAAAACAAAACTTTTTCTTTAAAAACTCAGTGACCAGAATGAATAAAATTGAAGAAATTCAGCTTCAAGTTTTAGGCGCTCAAACCATGAAATATTTGCAAAACTCATTATGGCGTCAATCATGGGCCAATAATCAAACTAAACGTTAGAAAGAAGATCTATTTCAGCGATAGCGATCTTTTGCTTTCCACCCAATTGATCGATAACTCTTGGATGCACCTCCCCAATAATTCCCTGCTCTAATTGAGCGAATTTTCTTGGATGAAAATTAGCTTTATCATTTTGTCGTTGATATTTATAGTTATATTTAACTGTTTCTGATAACTGATCTAAAACTGACATCAATTCATAAATTGGACTCTCACCACCACTGATTCCCACACTTAATCTTAAAGATTCTTTAACTTTGCCATTATTCACTTGATAAACTTTTCCAATTTCAAAAATTCCGACTAAAGCATCAATTTTACTATTCAAAATTACTTTATCCAAAATATTTGGCCACAAATCTTGACGCATATATTCAGTTTCCGAAGAGATTGGATTTGCTACTTTAATCAATTGATCTGTTTGTAACTCTAAAGCTTTGATAACTGCTGAGGGAATAAAAGAATAAGTTTGGATCTCCGATAATCCTAATTTAACTAACAAATTCTTTACCTGAGAAACTAACTCCATTCCCGATTGATCAATTTTAGCAATTCCTTGTCCCGGCAATTCTTTAGCTGGAATTTGATCATATCCATACATTCGAGCGATCTCCTCAATCAAATCAGCTTCGATCACACAATCTTGTCGCCAATATGGTGGAATCACCTGCCATTTATCATCACCCAATCGATCTAACTTAAAATTCCAACTACTTAAAATCTTCTCAACTTGTTCACCTTCAATATCGATACCAATCAGTCGCTTGACCTGAGATAGTCTTAATTCAATAGATTGTTCAATATCTTGGAAATCACCTTTAATAGTTAACCCGACTAATTTACCGCCCATCTGCTGATATTGACGAATAGCCGCGTCTAAAGCTTGCATTAATCGTCGCTTCGTTAAACCATGATAAAAACGTTTACTAGCCTCTGAATTTAGCCCTAAATCGGTTGAAGTCTTTCTTAATGACTTAGGAGCAAAGATTGCCGCCTCGAGCAAAATTGTCTCAGTTTTTTCATTAACTTCACTATCTTTTCCTCCCATCACTCCAGCTATTCCCACTGGCTGATTTTTATCAGCAATCACTAGCATCGAATCATTTAGTACCCGCTCTTTATCATCTAAAGTGGTAATCTTCTCATCTGGATTAGCACTTCGAATAATCAAAGATTCTTCACTAACATGAGCTGCATCAAACGCATGCAGTGGCTGACCGAACTCTAACATCACTAAATTTGTGATATCAGCGATATTATTTACTGATCGCATCCCAGCATCAGCCAAAGTTTTTTGATCATCTGCAGATGATGCTTCGACTTTTAAACCCTCGATTTTTGCAACACAATAAAATGGACAAAGAGTATCGGCAATAATTTCCACCGAAACTTCAGCCAAGTCTTGATTCACCCACACATAATCATTATCGCTAGGTTCTTGGAAATTCACTTTAGAATTAACTAACGCCGCCACCTCATAAGCCACTCCACGCATCGACAATAAATCAGCTCGGTTATAACCTTTCATATCTAGCTCCACAAAGTCTTCAGTAACATCTTTTGTGCCAATTGTTTTCATCGGCAACAAATTAACTAACTCTGTATCAGAGATCGGCAATTCAACTAATTGTCTTAACCATTTAAATGGAACTTGCATCTTTGCCCTCCTGAAATTCTGATAACAATTTCAAATCACCACTATTTAAAATTCGCAAATCTGTCAAACCGTTTTTAATCATTAACATTCTTCCCAAACCTGTTCCCCAAGCAATTCCAGAATAAACTTCTGGATCTACTCCTCCATTTTTCAAAACTGTTGGATGCATCATTCCGGCCCCAGCAATTTCTAACCAACCAACACCGCCACAGACTTTACAGCCATCACCTTTGCAAAAAGGACATAACGCATCAACTCCAGCTCCCGGCTCCACGAACGGATAATATTTTGGTCGAAGTCGAACTTTAGTATCAACTCCAAAAGCATGTTTCAAAAAGTATTCAGATAAATACTGCAAATTAGCCATCGATAGATCTTTATCTACATAAATCAACTCAAATTGGTCAAAAGTATGCTCATGTCTAGCATCTAAATTTTCGTAACGGAAGCAGCGTCCAAAATCCATCGCTCTAAAAGGAGCCTGAAATTCTTTCATGATTCGAATTTGCGAATTAGAAGTATGAGTTCGAAGTAACAGTGTTCCTGATTCTGCGGGCAAATTATCTTTAGCAATATAAAAGGTATCCCACAGATCACGAGCTGGATGTTCGGGCGGAATATTCAACATCTCAAAATTTAATAAATCGCTATCTATATGTGGGGCTGCATACTGCTCGAATTTTAATTGCTTAAATAAATTGATAATGTCTGCTTCGAATTGACTACCAATGTGCATATGTCCCTGTCGTTCAGCTAATGATTGTCGTTTAGTAATATCAAAATCTTCATCAACTAATTTAGCATAGGCAGTTTCTTTGACTTCATTTCGTTGCTCTTCAATTGCTGTTTCTAATGCTTGTTTTGCTTGATTAAAAGCTGGGCCAATTTGTCTCAATTGTTCTGGATCTGACTTAGGAAAATCTTTTGGCAACACAGTAATAACTCCACTTTTACCAAAAAGTTCTAGAAAAAGAATATCGAGTGCTTCGAGTGAATCTCTGGCATGAATTTTAGCTAAGTAATCTCTTTGAATTTGTCCTAACATCAGCTAGATTTTAGCACAAATTAGCAACCATTTGATTAGTGAAATCTTTAAAGAATGCGCGAATTAATTATTTCGCGAATTGAGGCTATTTAACCTGATCTATAACTTGTTTGAAGTCAGCTGGCATATGCACAGCCATCTCAGCTAAGATTTTTCGATCTAATAAAATTTCTTTTTTCTTTAATTCACCAATAAATTTTGAATATGTTAAACCTTCAGCTTTCAATGCAATATTGATCTGGGTGATCCATAGAGATCGTAAATCTCGTCGGCGTTGCTTTCGGCCAGCAAAAGCATAATTTCCAGCATGCAATAAAGATTCTCGAGCTTGTTTGATCAGTTTACTTCGACCACCACGGTGACCTTTAGTTAAAGATAAAACTTTTTTATGTTTAGCATGTGAGGTTACACCTCTTTTAACACGAGCCATTTATATAAAATGAAATAGTTATTCTATTTCTTATCTCCTTTCTTAAACACCAAGCATTCGCTTAATATGTTTAGCATCACCTTTAGCTAGAACAAGACTAACAGCATGTCGTCGTAAAGCACTTTTACTTTTATTTCGTCGTAAATGATTGGTTCGTAATTGATGTGATCGCATGACTTTACCATTTTTTGTTACTTTAAATCGTTTTGCTACCGCTTGTTTAACTTTTAATTTAGTTTTCATCTGTTGTTTCTTCTTTCTTAGGTGACCGATTTCGACCGATGATCGCAGTAAAACTTCGACCTTCAAACTTCGGTTCTCTTTCGAACATCACTTTATCACCGATCATCGACATGATTTTATTCATAGTCGCTGGACCATATTCACGATGAGCCATTTGACGACCGTTAAACTTGATTCGAATAAAAATCTTGTTATTATCGCCTAAAAACTCCTCTACTCGACGCAACCGTGTCATGATATCGTGATCTGCGATTTGTGGGGTAAACCACAATTCTTTCAATTCGACATCTTTCGCGTTCTTCTTAGCTTGTTGCTCTTTCTTGCTTTCTTCGTACTTAAACTTATTAAAGTCAATAATTCGAGCTACCGGCGGTTGTGCCTGAGGTGCAACTTCGATTAAATCTAACGACTGTTCTTGGGCAATTTTGATCGCTTCATCACGACTAATTACTCCTAATTGTGAACCGTCAGGCCCAATTACTCGTAATGTTGTCGCTTGTATTCGATCGTTTAGCCGATAAAATTTACCGATTGCTGTCCTCCTTAAAACCCTAGTTACAAAGACTAGCTTTCGCTAATCTCGTTAACTAATGATGAATAGTATCATAAACTAGCTTTAGATTCAATCTCAATCTTTAACTGTTCCAAAAATTCATTAATTGGCAGTACTCCCTTATTCTCACCCTTTCGAGTTCGGATCGCCACAACCTGGCCTTTTTCTTGCTCTTTATCACCGACAACTAGCATATAAGGGATCTTTTGAAGCTGTGCATCACGAATTTTAGATTGCATGGTTTCGGATCGAGAATCGACCTCAACTCTGATACCAGCATCCATTAAAATCTTCGCCATCTCTTGACAGTGTTCTAAATTCCGATCAGCAATTGGCACAAAAATAGCTTGAACTGGTGACAACCAAGTTGGAAAAGCACCAGCATAATGTTCAATCAAAAAAGCCATAAATCGCTCATGAGTCGACAATGGAGCTCGATGGATAACAAAAACCTCATTATTCTCGTTACCTTGATCATCGACGTAGCTTAGGTTAAACCTTTCCTTAGCAGCAAAATCAAGCTGAATTGTTGACATGGTTTCTTCTCGACCAATTACTGATTTGAACTGAACATCGACCTTAGGGCCATAGAATGCCGCTTCATCATCAGCTTCAACAAACTTAACCTTCATTTCCTCAAGCACTTCCCGCAATACTCCTTGTGTATATTCCCAATTTTCTGGTTGATCGATATATTTATCAGTATGATTCGGATCCCATTTTGACAATCTAAACCAATAATCTTCTAATCCAAAGATTTTAAAGTACTCCATTGTTAGATTTAAGACCGCTTTAAATTCATCTTTAACTTGATCTTTCCGAGTGTAAATATGGGCATCATTCATTTGTAATGCTCGAACCCTTAATAACCCAGCTAATGTTCCTGATAACTCATTTCGATAACACATACCATATTCTGCGAGTCTTAGAGGCAATTCTCGATAACTGCGGTTCTTAAATCGATAAATTTGGTGGTGATGAGGACAATTCATGGCTTTTAGGTAATATGTCCCATCATCCATCACCATTTCAGGATACATTCCATCTTTGTAGTAGGGTAAATGACCAGAAGTTAAAAACAGCTCTTGCTTAGCAATATGCGGAGTACTAACTCGTTGATATCCTGCATTTTTCTCCATCTCTTCGGCTAGATTTTGAATAGAATCCTTAATAATTGTTCCTTTTGGTAGCCACATTATCAGCCCTTTTCCAACTAAATCATCAATAAAAAATAGTTCCTGATCTTTACCAATTCGTCGATGATCTCGTCGTTTTGCTTCTTCCAACATTTCTAAGTGTTGATCTAATTCAGCTTGACTCGCAAAAGCTGTCCCATATATCCGAGTTAACATCTTATTTTTCTCGCTCCCTCGCCAATACGCGCCGGCAAGAGATAGTAGCTTAAACGCCTTTATATCTTGATTAGGATGTTCCGAGTGTCCACCTTTACATAAATCATCGAAACCACCACAGCTATAAACTGTTAAGGATTTACCCTCCTGACCAAACTCTTCAATTAATTCCAGCTTATAAGGATTATCTTTGTAAATTTCGCGAGCTTCATCAAGACTAACTTCTCGATGACTGAATTCAGTCCATTTGGGAAGTAATTCGCGCATTTTATCTTCAATTCGCGAAATATCATCCTCAGAAATCGGATCGGTAAAATCAAAGTCATAATAAAAGCCGCTATCAATTGCTGGTCCTATGGTATTTTTGGTATTTGGATAAAGCTCCAAAACAGCTGCCGCAAGTAAATGCGCCGCTGAATGTCTTAAGTTGTTTAAATTATCTTTATCCATATTTTTATTCTCTATCGTCATTGCGAATTAAAGTGAGCGACCTCACTTTAATAGTCGGGACAACATATGGTTATTTGCCAACGGCAAAAATTTGTAAATTCACTATTGTCCGACCTCTACAATTTCCGAAACAATCTATGATTTTGTGTTATTCCCGCACAGGCGAGAATCCATGCCTTTTTCCCATAAAAAAAATCCCTCTCCACGCGACAGCGGGAAAAGGGACCTGTTATGGTGGTTCCACCCTTCTTTATACTCTTTGTTTTTTGTTATCTCCCGAGTTGGTTAGTCTCTATCAGCAATAACAATCTAATTCTAAGTTACCGTGATCACTCTGTCAACGAGTCTCGCGGATTTCTCTAATCTCCTGCATTTTGATGGTATTTCGATCAATAGTATTGGTTAAATCAGTAATTCCAGGAATAAAGTTGAAAAATCTTAAAATTGCGATCAGAATAGCTACGACTACCGTCGCTCCTAAGACACTACCTACTCCCCAAGCCAAACCACCAATAAAATTATTGACCAAAATCTTGCGCTTTTTCAAAAATCCTCCAGCAGTTAAATGACTAATAATCGGATCGGCCATATATTCATTCTAAAGCATCTATATATATTGTAAAGCCTTATAAAGTCACAATATTCTCCAACAGCTTGGATTGATAACTCTTTATTGCTTGCGGATATTGTTTTTTTAATTCTTTATACTCGAGCTGATAGGATATTTTTCTTTCATGATATTCCTCTAATACTACTTTTAGTGCCTGTAAAGCTGTAGGAAAATCACTAAACTTAGGCTTTGCAATGTTTAAATATCTTTCAACATGATCTACACAACTTAACTTCATTTTAATCATCATTAACCGTTCAGTAATAATGTCTTCCTCATGTTGACCAAACATTCGCTTCACAATTGGAAATTCTCTTGCGATAGTTTGCCAATTACGTAATCTCTCCCTAAATAATTTGCGATTTGGTAATCTACCTCCCTTACTATATCCACGACCATAATGTACTTCTGGATATTCTAGAGCGTCTTGTTGTAAATCCAGCTGAGTTTCATACTCCAAAGCCACACCTTCTGAAATATATCCCAAATGATATAGCTCCTCAATTTGACTTCGGGAAATCTCAATAGCCTGCAATTTAAAACTTAAAACTATATCGGCTTGATTAGTCAGGCTATTTAAACGCTTTTGATGAATCAGTTCTACGTCATCCAATCTTTTATTTACCGAATGAATTAACTGTTTATAAAATTCACGCTTTGGCAAATCTGATAATTGCTGTCGCTTCTGCTCTATCAAATATATTTGATGTTCTTCTTCAATAATTTCCTCTTCATCCTTGGGTAAATGAAGTTTTAATTTCACTAATAACCAACGTATAGATAGCGCATTTATTAGCAAAGTAAATACAAAACAGGCCAACGTAAAACTTATCAAAGCTGGTTTATAACTATAATCATCTGGTATTGAATAAACTAAGACTAAAGGAATAACACCTCTTAACCCGCCCCAATTCATAATATGCTGCCAGCTCAAAGGCACATCTGGCTCATTCTTAAATAATCTTGAACGATTACTAATTGCAAAACTAACGTAGACGGATATTGCTCGAGCTACTAGAACAATTCCTATTACCCATGGAAGTTGAGCCCCATAATCCAATAAAAGTTTAGGTTCTAATTGAAATGCCGCGAAGAAAAATACCAAAGAAACAGATAAAAAGGCAATATATTCCCACAAATCATTTACGAAATGTTTAGCTGTTGGAGATATTCTGGTTTTACCTAAATTACCAAAAGTTACCCCAGCCATAACCGTTGTTATAACGCCGGACATTCCAACAAAATGATCTGCTAATGCAAATGCGCCTAATGCTAAACAAAATGTCACTGTTGCTTCGACAATCGGATCACTTTTAATCCGACGCACCAATTCCGATCCAATAACTCCCAAAATAAGCCCTAATGCAATCGAACCAAAGAACATATAACTAAACATACCTAGACTAGAAAACACCTTATCGCTATTAAAATAACTACTAGCAAATGCAAAACCAGCCACAAGCTTAAAAGCAATCACCGCAGTTGCATCATTAAACATACTTTCCCCATCTGCAATCAAAGAAAGCCTTTTTGGTGCACCTAAGGTTTTAAATATCGCTAAAACAGCAATCGGATCAGTGGCAGATATCAGCGCTCCAAATAATAAACCTACTGACCACGGATAACCGAGCAATATAGCTAAACCTGTAGCCACAACTGTCATAGACAGTAATAAGCCAAAAGTCGAAATAAAGCTAATCGTCCAAAATTGTAATCGAAACTGATGAATATTAATGTGTATTGCAGCCTCGAACAACATCAAGGGCAAAATAAAATAATAGATTATCGATGGATCTAAACTAATATGAGTTTCGATATGTAATGAATGCAAAATTAGTTGAGTCAAAAATCCAACAATTAATAATGACACCGTGTAAGGAAATGATGTGTTCTTAGATATGACTTGAAGCAAAGAACTCACCCCTAAAAAAAGGCTAAAAAAAACTAACCAGTTAACTAATGTATGTGTGTCCATAATTTTCTTCCAAAGAGGAAATATAGATCTCCCGCAGAATAAATTCAAGTATATGCATAAAACTATCTCAGTCGGGTAATTTATATTCTCGTAAACAACTTCCAACAAAAAGAAGACAAGTAGAACTGATTACAAATAAAAAGGGTGAACTCGAGAGGATTCGAACCTCTGACATCTTCAACGTCAATGAAGCGCTCTACCAGCTGAGCTACGAGTTCAAGTAAAAGAATTTTACCTTAAACACGCATGGTGATCAAGCACAGAAGATTAGCTCGCTGCACTTTGATAATTACCACCAACACGGCTGTGAGCAGTGTTTTTATCTAAGAACCAATTCTTTTTATCACCCTTACCAGCTGCAGCAGTTTTCTGAGCTTTAGCAGCTCTTAACTCATCAGCTCGCTTTTCTTGAATTCGTGCCCCGATCGCTGCAATATGATACCAAGACTTTTCACCTTCATGACTCTGATTCCATCCACGACCTAATAATTCATTTTGTTGATCATGAGACATACCTATCACACCATGTGTTTCAGCTTTTTTCGCTAAATCTTCCCGAATAGCAGCCATAGCTGTAGCTTTAGCTTCCTGTTGTTTAGAATAACTCATCTTAATATTCTCAGCTTTAGCTTTAGTTTTAGCGTCTTGTTCTTGTTTTTTCTTTTGTTGATCTGGAGTCAGTACCTTAAAACCAACGAACTCTTTATATCCATCAGTCAAAGCTCCCTTAATCTCATTAAAGATTTTAGAAATAAATGAGAAAAAGCCACCTAGAAATCCAATAACTGATTCTGCTTTGGCTTCAATAACTTGGGATTTCGGGGTTTTAGACTCAGATTTTTCAGGAGCTGGTTTCGCAATGGCTGGATTCTCAACTTGTCCTAACATCGGTAAAACTTGTTTTTCTCGATCTTCAAGAGTAGTGGTTTCATTTTGTTTCCAACTCTCTAATTCTCGAGACAATTGGCGCTTTTGAGTTTCAATAGGATCATTAAAACGAATCTCTTTTTGAGCTGATTTAAATAAAGGTTTCGCTCCACTTTTAGCTTCAACGCTTTGATTTAATTGAAAACCACTTGGTTTTGATTCTGCACTAGGAGCTGATTTTACCCACCAATCAGGTAATGCTGCACTAGTTTGAGCATCAACATTTGGAATCGGATTTACCCGATCAACTGTAGGACTAAAATTAGTACTAAAGTTTGACATATTTGTTGGAGGCATGTTGTTATCATAACATATTTTAGCCTCAAAATCAAATCACTATAGGTTTAATCAAGCAATTTCTGGATCTCTTCTAAAACTACAGGCAACTCAGTCCACCCAGCCGAACCATTTAGATGTCTGCCACCTTCAACTGTCACCAATCTACAACCTAATTTTTCGGCTAATTCCTCGCCTTGAGCATAAGGAACTGCCTGATCATTATCACCATGAATAACTACAAAATTGTCAGCTCCAGCCTTAATTTTCTCAAAATCAAAGCTCTCAGGAAATAAATGCCGCAAATCAGCTTTAGTAGATCGGATTGGTCCAGAAACTAAAACCGCTCCATGAACCTTATTCTCCTCCAAGCATTTTAAGATCGCGACTACACCTAAAGAATGACCTACCAAAATATATTTATCCTTAGGATCACGCTCAAGAAGTCGAGTAATCTCCTTTACCCAGTCATTTAATGAAGGTTCCTCTGGCTTTGGCATCGGTAAAGCACAGGCATAAACATCCAGTGTGGCTAACTCACCCAACAACCATGGCCGCCACCCACTATTCGGAGAACTTTTATAACCATGAACAATCAAAACTTTTATCATTTGTATTCTTTAAAGGATGTGTAATTTCTTATTTTAAACTGTTTTGTCTCTCCACTTATCCGCGCCTTCGCGCACCAACAGCCTATGTTTCCCCGCTAACGGTCGCTGCTCCATATCTCAAAATGCACATAGCATTTTGAAAAGGAGAAGTAGATGAAGAGATGTAGTCGTCTTCGTTAGAATGACGGCAAAGCCATCATCTAACTTCGACGCAGTGCCGGAAAGAGGACTTGAACCTCCACGCCCTTACGAGCATCACGCCCTAAACGTGACATGTCTACCATTCCATCATTCCGGCTTAAAAAAGATTCGATAAGTTTAAACTTTCGAGTTAAGAAGTATTCTACTTGATCTGAGTAGATATATTCAATAATTTTCATAGAATCTTGTTTTCGATAGCACAAAACATATTCTCTAACTGATTCATCAATCCAACCAGTTTCTATACCTAATACTGTTTTAAACGTTTCTTTTACCCATACTAAAAAGTTGAGACTCGCAGAATATAATCGAATAACCAATTGAGGGTGTTTACTCTCAGGATGCCTAATTACCGTAATATTGCCATCACCATCAATACAACCTCTAAAAAAATCACCAAAATAATCAGTAGGAATATTTAAAGGACCGAGTGATTTAGACTTATTTGGCATCAACCCTATAGATATCAAAAATCTGTACAAGTTTACATGACTGAACTGAACAAAATATGCTGACATTTTTGGGGAATATCCAGATTTCTTAATACCAATTAATGTTGAAATTTCTACACATGAACAAAAGTTTTGTATTTGTTCTATATCTTTAGAAACAAAAGTAATATGTCGACCATCTCGGGATAAATTTCCATCACTTGCAATTAATCCTACCGCATAAGCTAACTTTGATGACCAATTCAAATTACCATGCACTCGCAAATTATAACCGAATATATACCAAAGTAAAGTATTACTTAATTATCCTTTGAACAATCATTGAATGAGCATGATTCTCCACATTATCATCTAACAACTCTAATTCAACTATTTCTTTATATTTCAACTCTAAAGCAGTCTTAATCAGCCAATCAGCTAGCAACGGATTTTTAGGCAATAAAGAACCATGCAAATAACAACCAATCACATTTTTATAAATACAGCCTTCTGTTTTATCCTGACCGTTATTACCAAAACCAGATATTGCTGTTCCTAAAATAGCCGATTTATCAGTGACAAAAGTCTGTCCTGAGTGATTCTCAAAACCAACTAAAAAGCTTTTAGCTGGCAGCAATGAGCTAGCAGCAAATCGATCCTCGTGCTCTAAAGCTGCAGACTGCTGGCTGCTAGCTGCTAGCTCAACCACTACATTTCCAATCATCCGTTGATCACTCGCTTTGGTATAACACGGCAAAATTCCAACTCCCTCAATTTTCGGACCATCAGCAGGTAGATAATATTCACCCAATAACTGATACCCACCACAAATAGCTAACATCGGGACTCCTCTTTCCGCCTCAGCCTTAAGAGTTTTAGCTTTTAATCTTAATAAATCTGGCCCAACTTCTTGTTGCCCAGCATCTTGCCCACCACCAAAAAAATACAAATCAAAATCACCCGGTTTAATAACATCACCAACCTTAATTATCTCTGTTTCAGCTTTAATTCCCCGCCATTCTAATCGTTTTTCCAAGCAAGTAATATTGCCTCGATCGCCATAAGTATTCATAACATCACCATATAAAAAGCCTATTTTTAAAGTTTTCATAATTATTCCTCCTGCCAATTTTTATTCTTAACACCCATCTTAGTTAACTCCTTTTGCAGGCCTAAAAGCGCGGTGTAAGTTGGCAAAATAAAAGCTCTCTCTCCAGTTAATTTTGGCAACAATTCCTCCGCAGCCAACCGATGAATATTTTCTGGATCAATGCCAGCATATTTCAATCGCAACTCCATCTCAACTCCACGAGTTCCTCCACACCAATAATTAACATTCTTTTTCGAAGCTAGAATCTCAAAATCGACATCCCAAATCCAAGAGATATCAGTCCCATCAGCAAAATTATCATTCAGTAAAATCACAATCTGATCTTTAGAAGTTAATTGCTGCTCAATAGTTTCAAGCACTGTCGTAGCACCAGCTGGATTCTTAATCAAACAAATAAAACTCTCTGTACCTTTTATAGAAACTCTCTCCATACGGCCAAAAGCAGGCTGAATATCTAACTTCATGGTCTCCTTCGCAGGTAAAATCACTCCTAATTGATCAACTACAGCTAATGCCGCAGTCAGATTATAAACTTGATACTCACCTGCTAGATTTAAATCAAATTGCCAATTTTTATTTTCGTAAACAATTTTAACTGTATTACCGACTAAACCATGTTTAGATTTAATCTCTGACTGATACCCTACATGTACTGATCGAGCTTTTTTACCCTCCCATTTCAGCTGATGACCAGCAAAAACAAACGGAATTTGTTTTATCTGTTTGAGGCCAGCTAGGCTCTCTAGATTTGGATCAACCCCATTAAAGATGATTAACGGCTTTTTAACCACCTTTTCAAGGCTATGATGCCACTTCTGAACTACTGTATCAACCTCACCATAACGATCTAATTGATCTCTTAGAGCATTCATAATCACTAAATAGTCAGGCTCCAATTTTGGCAATAAATGATTAAACGCCGCCTCATCAACTTCCCATAAAGCTAAATCTGTTTCGACTCGACCAAACCAGCTGGATGCCATTAATAATTCGGAAGCTACTCCCCGTTCCAAATTTGAACCTGTACTATTTCTAAGTATTCGTGTGTAATGAGGTTTTAATAAATGATGAATAATTCGACAGGTGGTAGTTTTACCATTTGTTCCAGTTACCATTACCGATAATGGAATCGATTTTGCTAGATTTTTAACTAAATCAGGATCTATCTTCAAAGCTTAATATCCAGGGGCTGCTGTTCCACCACTCAAATTCAAAGTTTTTATTATCAATAAAATCGCTTTTCCAACAAACAAAGCTAGCCAGAATCGAATCATGCTCAAATTGTAACAGGTGTGAGAAAACAGGAATAGTTAGAAATCAGTTATCTTGAAGCTAATAAGTTAGTATTTTCAGCTAATTGAGCTGAAATTCCAGCTGTTTGATATGCCACGTTCACTTCTTGAACGTGTTGGTGATATTCAGTTGGATATTTTTCGGCGAACTTCTCGATATCATTTAAAAAGTAATTAACCTTAGTTCCCCATGTTGGAGATGAAGCATAAATTCGGTTCATCGCTACTGGAGTAGTTAAACCTTTATCAATATAATTTTTCTTCAAACCTTCAGCCACAGTAAAAATTCCATGTCTCCATGACTTAAAGCCTAAAGCTTGGTTTCCGTAAACGCCCCATCCCCAACCATTATAACCACCAGGAATATGTTTACCGAAAGTAGATTCAACACCAGCAATGGCGGGAACTAATTTCCAGTCCATATTATAGGTGTCTGCAGCCTCAATAAAGTCAGCAGCGTGTGCTTGTAACGGTGAATTATATCGAGCTAAATAAGCTTGTAAGATCTCAGCACGTCGGTCACCTTTATTAGTTAAATGAATCTTAGCTGTTAAAGTTGATTGGCTAAAATAAGGTTTTGGTTCTAACCGTGCATTTAAAATAGCTTGTTGGCGCATTTCAATTAATGGAATTGCCATCAAAATCAATAAAAAGAAAACTTGAACTAACGCCAGCTTTCTAGAATTGAAAAGTTTTTTAAACATAGTTTTGTTGGTTCTGACAGTAAATATCAGAATTTAAGCATGAATTATATCTTATAGTAATTAAAAAGTCAAATTGAGTACGTAAAATTAAGGCAGAAATCGACTCTCCTTAAGCCGATAAATAGATCGATTATTTGGTCACTGAACAAGTCAAAATGCCAAACATTTATAACATCGGGTAATGTATCTCACTGGCGATATAAATGTCAAATTTCGAGCCTAGCAAAAAAATCTCCAGCTTTTTAAGTTTGCAAATATAGTCTTATAGTGTATAATACCAGACGTGAATAAGAATAAAGAATCACTAAAAAGAAACATCGCTCCTCTTCAAGCAGCTGAAGAAATCTCATCAGTATCGAAATTATTTAGATCACAATCAGACTATCCTGTGTTATATGAATTCTCAGAACCCGGATATGTCCGTCCAAAAATCATTATACCTAGTTTACCTTCAGAAGGTTATCCAACAGCTGAACAACGATTTCATGCAACGGGAACAGTTATTTTCTTCGAAGAATATTATAAAAGTGTTCGAAATGCTCAATATGGTTCATTTAATAGATCGTATGGCTTAACAAGAAGTGATTATGAATTACGAGCTAAAGGACTTTCAAAATTAGTCCGAGATTATATTCTAAAAAATGAAAATGTCTTTGCAGACTTTAATCCAAATGGTTTACTAAATTTATTACATCCCTCATCCGTAGCATTAAATTTTGCTACACCAGGGATTTTAGCTAGAGATTGGAATTTAATGTTAGAAAACCCACAAGGTCAGGATATTATTCGAATAGCTGAAAGATTAATTCGACTAAGTGCAACAGATTTAGAAATCCTGCGATTAGGACAAGCAATCATTGATTCACCTCAAAGTCGTTAATAATAAAAATTAATTCTTTTAATCTTTAATAACCTCATTTTTATCCCTTTATTTTTTTAACTTAACGGTTTAATATTTTACAAAATCCTTAAGGCTAGCTAAATTGAGTGACAAATAGTCAGAAAGAATACCATTTAAAAAAATCATTTCTCATCACTAAAATTCAATGAAACATCGATATCCTTCTTTAAAGAATGACTATGCCTAGGTTGTGAATAACCTTTAACGGACTCAATACTTATATCAATATATTTACCATCTAATTCTCTTAAGGCATCATAAATATTTCTAGAAACTGGACCCCTAGATTCTCTATAAAACTTAATTTGCGACTCACCGATAAAAGATTCACCTAAAAATCGATGCGATTCGACTTCAACCAAATATATTAATTTCATAATCTGATATTTAGAAAGATTCTTAATATCCTTTTCTTCAGTTTTAATTAGAATATAAAGAATTAAATTTTGAAGTCGCGATAGTTCCATTCAGTCTCCCTTCAACATCAGATTAAACTAATAATGTAAGTATATCAATTAATGATGAGTAAGAATGCTTAAAGTATCCCATAATATAACAAAGTTTAATAGGATAAATGCATGAATAATTATTATCCCATAATCCGTAGTTAATTAGTTATTGCACAAAATATGTCGTACAATATTTATTAGGCGACGTGATAAATTGGAATGAATATAAAAATTAATCATAAGATTGTACTACGGACATCCGAATGCAATTTAAATCCTCAAATCTTCCCTCTCAGTATTTATCAAAGTTGGAATCCTAAAGAAAACTTTCCATATAAACATTTCCCGGAATATTCGCAAGCACTATTACTCTTAAGATTAAGAATTTTCCAAGATGATATCTTAAAATCGAGAAGTCTCTTAAAAATAAATGAATTACTCCATTATCCTGAAATAGCTCATCAAACAACTCAACAACCCTTAGATAAGCAAAAAGAAGAATACGATTCGATATTTTCCCTACTCAATAATCATCCTAACGAGTTTAAAGAAGGATTAAGAAAAGAAACACTGAGAATCTGTTTTAAATTTTGCCTTGGAGAAAACTTTTATCAATCGGTTAGTATTGCAATATTAACAGGGATATTTCCTATTCCCCCCAAAAGTTCGGATATACCGATTGTAATGATACCTGATCCAGGTAAATTTAATTCCAGCTATATGATTCCTACCTCCTATACTTCATCAGAACAAATAATTTTATTAACACTTCCCTCTGTAGTAATACCACGTCGGATGACAATAACGTCACTTAAACGATGGGTAGATGCTCACGAGAGAGAATTGGATCATATAAATGAAACGTTACCAGCAAATTTAACAGTAGGAGAAAAGTTAAAGAGGGAGAACGCAGAGATTGCAACGATGGCATTGCCACTTATTGAATCAGGAGCTGGATGGACAGATATTTCGGAATATATTACATATTTAAATTCTCAAAATCCTAATACACATTTTCCTAATCCTACCGCTGAAGATGTTAAATTAGCAGTTAAATCATTTTTGACGTGTCTTACTCGATGGAATTCATTAGTTGAAAAAGTAAAGTAAGTATACCAGTTAGTTTCTGGTTACTTCCTTAACACCAGTTTAATATTGGTTTCATGTCAAATGAAAATCTATATGAAACTAACTCGCTTCCTCTTGCAGCTACCCTAGTGTGTTTAGGTTACAACTTAGACACTCATTCCAAAGATGACCCTCAAAGAGTAATTTTCTATTTCAAATTCGATGAGACCTTAATGGAAACTTTAGAGAAATATTGGAAAAAGCTGATTTTAGTAGAACCCAACGCTTACTGGGATGCAATCAAATTTCTTAAATCATTAATATATGGATAACGAATATCAAACATCTAGTGGGACAGAAAATCCGCATGGTCTAGACCAAATTAACTTCAATGAAGTTGTGACAGAAGTGGAAAAGCTTCTTCCTCAGTCCCAAGTAGCCTTAAAGATTGTTCTGGCGGTTACCTTAGCTGCTTATCATTCCAACCCAGTAATGCTTTGGATGTTATTAGTTGGAGTTCCAAGTAGTGGAAAAACAGATCTCGTAAGATTAGTCAAAGACGCACCAAACACCTATTACCTCGATAATCTAACGCTTAATGCCTTTATCTCTGGTGAGCGACCAACTGAAAAAGAAGAAGTTCATGATCTTTTACCTCAATTAGATGGAAAATGCTGGGTTATCAAAGACTGGACTTCAATTTTTGCTCTGGATGAGAAGATGACCAAAAAGATTCTAGGAGATATGGTCAATGTTTTCGATAAAGAATTCACTAAATTCTCTACAAGGCGTGGAACAGTCAGCTTTAAAAGCTCTTTTTCCCATCTTGGTTGCATTACTCCAGCAACTTTAAACAAACATACGGGATATCTAAATATGGTCGGCCCTCGCTTTCTGTTTTACATCATTCCTGATTTAACAACCGATCAAGAGGAACAAAGCTTTGACCAAATATTTAATGGATTTAACCGAGATCAATTAGAACAAGCAGCAAGAAAGTCAGTAGGTCAATATATAGAGTTACTCAAATTACAGAGTTATCCTTCAAAAATCCAATTTAATAAAAAAGCTCAAGAGTATTTAAAGATAGCTGCTCGACTATTAGCTAATTGCCGAGGAATTGTCCTACTCCAATCATTCACCTTTAAAAGTGAAGAGGGTAATGACACCCAATATTACGAAGCAGTTGATAAACCTCAGATTGAACAACCATGGAGGGGTGTTCAACAGCTAATGACTTTATCAAAATATCTTGCCCTAGTTTCAGGCAGAGATAGTGTAAATAGCGACGATCTTCAGATCGTAAAAGATGTTGTCCTATCCTCTATGCCAGCTGATCGATCTCAAGCTCTTAAAGCTATAAAAGCTAGTAATGGAGAAATTACAGCAAAACAGCTTTCAGAGAAATCCGAAAGAAGTACTAAAACCTCACGACGATTATTGGATGAATTAGTGGCTTTAAAGGTCTTAGAAAAGACCAGAGGTTCTAGTAATCAAGCTAACGATTATCGAATCAATGATCAATTTTGGAACTTCATCTTATTAGACAGTACCGACTTTCTGTCCAACAACGATGAATCTATCAAAACAATCTTCGAAGACGAAATAGAACCTAACACTGAGGCCTTAAGTGATTCTGAGATAGATCAGATTAGTTCATATTTGCCCTAATAATTATTAATAATCGCTATGGATTTAGGTACTTTTCAATACTATTACGATGGAAGACCAACTGTAGAGGAATCTAATTGTCTTAGCGTAAGCACATGCATCCGACAGAACCTTCCTGAGTTTATCAGGAGATGGAAAAAGTCAAATTCGGAAGTCTTTGATCTTAAGAGAGCTCTTCATGTTAAAGAATTTCTTAAAGCCCTTTCAACCAATTTAACATTCAACATGAAACAAGAATTAGGAGGAAAAATTAGCTATTCCCCTATTAATAAACTTCAATTCGATTTCTCATCAGCTAATTTAGGGTCAGGTTATCTATTTTGGTTTATCTGCAATCTGTGCGGCAAAAGAGCTCGAAAATTATATGTTCCGCGCTATACACATGTACTAGCTTGTCGAAGATGCCATCGATTAACTTACAAATCCCAAAGAGAAAACATACCCAGGGGGATTAGAAAGCTTATGAGTCAATTAAGATGAGTTTCAATAGAATTAAATCGTTGGGTGAGAAAAAAAGCCGTCATCTTTCAAGTCGCTAAGATCGATCCCTTATTTACCGGGACTGGCTAAGGAGACAACCAATTGATGGATTTTTTATGGATGTTGATTTGATTAAATGGAAAACAGTTGGTGATCACGTTATCCCCTGCGCAATAACTGAAATAACTAGAACTGACGAACCTTGGGTAACTGAAGCTTATTTAGACGCAATTCTCTATCGATACATGGTACGTGATAAACAAGGTAGGGTACTCAAGACACTCTCAAAATTACTGGAAATTCCTGGATTTATAGTCCTATTCAACCAAAACCTAGATTGGCTATATGTTTATTCTATTGAACATCAAAGTTGGAAACTATTTTATCAAGATGCGTGGAGCGATTATTTATCTAAAATATAATGTTAACTTTTATAAGATTGATGTTGTAAATATCAATTAACCATCCTTTTAATAACACCTAAGTCTTGCATTACTTCTATGTATTTTTCAGCATCTGAAGTAACAAGAAGACGATTTGTCCCATTTATACGTTTTTGAAAATAGTTAGGATAAAATTCACTAATTATTTGAACCGCTTCATTCATTGAGGCTCTAACTCTTTCATGACCCCCATGGAAGTTATTTTTATTAAAGAGCTGATTAATTGCAATTTCTCCATTTTGAATAGGAAGTAATTTTTCTTTTAGCTCTACTCCCATATCTTGCATTACTTCTAAATATTTACCAGCATCTTCCATTGTTAATATTTGATGAACTCCTACTATACGGGTCTTAAAATAGTCTGGATGAAATTCCTCAATTATATTCGCACATTCCCGTGCTATCGGTATTATTTTAGAAGATTGACCTACAAAAGTTTCAATTATATATTCAGATATAATAGGTATTTCACCTTCTTGTGGTGGAAGTAAGGGCTCCTTTTGCTTTGCTCCCATATCGATCATTACCTCATTATACTTATTAGGATCCTTCATAACTTTTACTCTATGTCTCCCAAATGCACGTTCAATAAAATAGTCAGGATAATATTCACTTATAATACTAATAGCCTCGCGAGACTCTTTCGATAATCTATCTCCTGCAATGTAAGTATTTAATAAATATTCTCTATTTATAACAATTTCGCCATCTTGGATGGGCAATAGAGGCTCCCTAGTTGTAATTTCAAATTTTGTATAACTTCGTTTGACTTTTTGTTGTAAATTTAATTGATCAAATGCTAATGTTTGACCTATTTCAGAAATTTTAGTTTCAGGTCCTAAATAAAATAACCCGTTACTAAGTACTTTTACATCATCTTTCATCCACATTCCAAAGTTCATTGAATAATTAAATTGTTTCGTTTGATACAATGCATCTATTACAACTCCAAATAATTTTCCAGGTGCTCGTCTAGCTAGTCTACCCGTATATTGTGTATATCTTACTGGTGAATCAGTGGGCGAAGCCCAAACGAGTGCCTCAGTAAAAGGTGCATCAAACCCTTCAGCAGCCACATAAGGAGAAATAAGAATTTCTATCGCATCCTTATCGGATGAAGGAAGAAGAAATCTTTCTGTGGTATTTAGAGAAGGTATTAAATCACTATGTATTTCTCGAGCTCTAGACTGATTAACGGATAAACCAACTCTAAAATCTTTTTCATTTAATAAAACTGCCATTTCTTGAGCTTCCCATATATAATTTACAGCAATTATTGTTTTGTATATTCCTTTATCCGTCCGAAGAATAGTTGAGAGTCTATCTGCCAAGTAAGGTCTTAATTTTGATGATTTTTTTAAGATTTTTTCTAATTCAGTATAATTAATATTACCAGTTAAAGATGTTGGAATTTTATCTACAAGTCCAGCTGTATCTATTTGTAAACCAATTAACGGTGGTAAGAAACCATTAGATTGTGCTTCAGGCAAAGTAAGTGAATCAATAATTTCAAAGCCATATTCCTCAGGAGATTTTAATTGTCCGCTATGACGATAAGCTGTAGCAGTAAAACCAATAACTTTATGGAATTGATCAATTATTTGTTTTCTTTTGGAGGTACCAATATTATGAACTTCATCTACTATAACTAAATCATAAATATCATGAATACCATTTTTTAATGCATCAATTTGAATCTTCTGTATAGTAGTAATTTCTACATCAGCTCCACTTTTATATTGACCTGTCTTATAAGAAAAACTTGGATCAATCAGTTCACTTTCAATTTCATAACGATCATCCTCTATATCATTATCGCTTTCGACAATAAAATAATCACGTTCTTGATGTTCATTTAATGATACATGTGTTTGCTCTACTAAAATATTCTTCGTCCCAGCAATTAATAATATTCTAGCATTAGGTCTTTTCTTTTTAGTTTCTGCTATGACTTTATGAATAATACGTCCTTTCCCAAAACCTGTAGCCATCGCAACCATAGGGAACTTTGAATCAGAATCTAAAGCGTTTAGTTTATTAATAATCTTTGCAGCCGTTTGGTTTTGTAATCTCTCCAATTCCAGTTGTTGAATGGGTGTTAATATCCCATCTTTTTCAAAGCTTCCTGTTAATCCAGACATTAATAATCTTTCCATTAGCATATTTTATCTTTAGTTCATTTAAAAATCAAACTATAGGTTATACAATCTGGGAAAGTTATTTTAAATGAAGTTTACTAATAACTTCGATCTTTTTCCTTTTCGTAGCGCTAAGATAAATAGCAGTCGTCTTAATATTCGAATGACCCAGAAGCTCCTTAAGAGTGAACAAATCACCATTCTTATCAATAACCAGAGTTGCAAAAGAATGTCTTAGTTGATGAGGATAAATTCGTTTATTAAGTGATTTAGATAATTTACTAAATATTTTACTCAATCCCCCCTTAGTTAAAGCATTATTTTCCTTGATACCAGCCCAAGTACCAGTGAAAAAATACTTGCCTACTCTTTTAAGATTTTGTCTATAATTTGAATATTCTTCAAGAATCGGTTTTAAAATTGATTGCTCAATAGGAATCTCACGATTCTTCCCACCCTTTCCATTTCTCACAAATAAAAAGCTGTTAATCAAATCGACATCCTCAACCTTTAAATTAATTAATTCAGATCTTCTAATACCGGTAAATATAAACGTTGCTATTAAGGCTCTATTCCTTATATTCGTAAACTGATATTTTGAAGACTTTTTACTTGCGACTCTAAGTAACTCAAGGATTTCATCCTCTGACAGTGCTTTAGGCACTGTAGCTGGTATTTTAGGTCTTGGAATGCCTTCCAATGGGTTAACCTGAAGATAAGTTTGTTTAATCGACCATTTAAAAAAAACATTTAATTTCTCATAATTAGTCCACTGAGTATTCTTAGACCATTTACGAATGCGAATACCTTCGATTAAGTATTCCATTAGAATCTCTTTATTTAAGCTTTCAAACTTCAATGGTAAAAACTTTAACTCTAACCATTTAATAAAAGTCTCATTAACATATTGATAATGTTTAAGCGTATCTGGAGATCTCCCAGCAATGAATAAATAATTAATATATTGGATTAAAGCAGTCTTGATATCCATAGCCCGGGATAGTCTCATCTAATGAGATAGTCCTAGGGTCATCAAGTATAGATTAGACCGTCACCACGCACCAATCAGCATTGGAGCGGGAGACGGGACTTGAACCCGCGACCTTCTCATTGGCAATGAGACGCTCTACCACTGAGCTACTCCCGCAAAACACCGGCCATTTGGACATAACTTCCACAAACCATTCAGTTCGTACTGCCAAATGCTCGGACCCAAACAGTATCTCACAACTTATTTATTTTAATAGTTATGAAGCCAAAAATCGATAGAAATATATCGATGGTGCCGCAGGTCGGAGTCGGACCAACATAAAACGCTCTTCAGGCGCCCGCCTTGACCACCTTGGCTACTGCGGCATACCAAACTTAAGTATTCTATCATGAGTCCTCTGTCTATGACAATTTGCACATACAAGGTCACATTTTTCTATTTCGAGTTTAATTTTTTCAAAACTTGAAGTATTTCTTATTGACATTAAAGAAATTGATGCAATTTTTGTATCACTATCTCTATGATCAAAATCCATAACATACGGTGGATAGCATTGACCACAATCCTGACATGGCTTTGACTTTATTGCACTTAGCCATTCTTTACGTTGATTTTGATAAAGTTTCTTACGATTCTTAGCTAACTTCAATTGACGATCGTGGTTATTAAAATAATATTGCCTTCCACGTAATTTATAGCAATTTTTACATGTCTGATAATATTTACCCTTGCGCTCTCCAGACTTTCGTAAATAAAAGTCTTCTAAAGCTAAGACCTGCTGACATTTAGTACATACTTTTTTCAGATAACCGAATAGTACCCGAAACATATTGGTAAATCAATTATTTAAAAATATTATAGGTTGATTATCTATCCATTATCAGGTATAGTCGGCTGATGCTGAGCAGTAAGCATTTAACCACCACTTTACTCGGAGTTTTATTAGTTTTAACAGTCATTAATGGATGGGTTTATTTCCATAAATTCATGTCACTTCAATAGATTCCTAATACCGTAGCCATTGCAACTGAAATTGATGACACACCCCAGCCAACTACAACAGCTACAGCTAGTGCTTCAATTGCACCAGTTTTAATTACTCCAATCAGAACCACAACAAAGCCCTCACCAAAAACTATCAAAACAGTATGTGACCCAAAAACAGATGTTTGCGTGGCCAATTTTAGAACTATCTATACTCTTCAAGAAGGTTATCAAGAGCATGAACGATACTGGGTCAATCAAGAAATTTCATTAGTCGGTCAGGCTGAAAAAGGTTTTGAAATTAGCTGGCAAGGTGATTCAAAGGTCAAACTCTATTCCAGCACCAACAACTTCAAAAATGATCAGCAATTACCAATCTATTTAATGGTTGAAAAGGATATTACTCCTAAAGGTCAATATCAAGGCAAAATTGTCATAAAAACTTATGCAACTAATGCTATTAATGAATTCCCTATTACTTTAAATTACGTTGGACCAAGCACCAATATTCATGCTGAAAAATCTTCAGTCGAAATCACCTGTCAGATCGATAAAAAACAATTTAATGGTTATATTAATTGTGGCGACTACAACCAAGCCTTTTATTTCAAACTCTATTGGTGGGGACAACATAAATCAGTTGAAATCCGTAGCACATCTTTTAGCTCCTCAAATCAAAATGTTGGTATTACTGCTCGTTTCGCCAACCAAGCCTCTACTACAGCCAATTTTGAAACTTTAACCACAATTTGGGTCGATTTTTATCATAACTCTCAATATATTTCTCAATGGGAAGGCTCAGAACACAAAGGGGAGTTCGTTTTCATTGATCAAGCTACTCAAAAGGAATTACTAAAAGTTCCTTATAATTTGAAGATTGAAATTATTTAGCACATGAAGCTGTCAACAAAATAAAATGTGTGGACACTAAGGGATTCGAACCCCTGACATCTTCAGTGTAAATGAAGCGCTCTACCAGCTGAGCTAAGTGTCCAAAAGTAACAACTCGACAATTTTATCAGCTTTTAGCAAAATTATCGAGTTTTAATCAAATAAGTGCGGATGAGAGGAGTTGAACCTCCAAGCCTTGCGGCATATGAACCTCAATCATACGCGTATACCATTCCGCCACATCCGCTTATCGACATATTATATCTAAACTAGCTTCAATTATCGAGTACCTGTGCCTACCTTATAAAATTGCTTAACAAAACTCATCCGCGCCTTCGCGCACCAACAGCCTATGTTTCCCCGCTAACGGTCGTTGCCATATATGTCAAAATGCACATAGCATTTTGAAAAGGAGAAGTAGATGAAGAGATGTAGTCGTCTTCGTTAGAATGACGGCAAAGCCATCATCTAACTTCGACGCAGTGCCCGAGAAAGGACTTGAACCTTCACAACCTTACGGTCATACGCACCTGAAGCGTACGCGTCTACCATTCCACCACTCGGGCTTACAAAGCTAATTCTAGCACAAACATGCCTATTTTTGCCTAAAAAAGAACCCCGCCAAAGCGAGGTCCTTTAAAAAAAATTTAATTTCTAGAAATTAAATTAAGCAACATGTTCAGCTATAGGTGCTTCTTCAACAGCTGGAGCTTCATCACCGCCAACTTCTGGAGTTTCCATACCAGGTGTTTCAACAACAGGAGCATCAGCACCTGGATTTTCAACTGGTGGTACTACAGTTGTATCTGCAGGAACATCGTTAGTGTTATCTTGTGGATTCATTAATATCACCGCCTTTCTTTGTTTGATTTATACAGCGTAACAGAAGCAATTACAAATATAAATTACTTATTTTTAGCTTCTTCCAAGGCAGATTCAATACCAGATCTAATTTCAGCTATTGAATTAAACTTTAACTTTTTACCGTTAACAAAAAATGTTGGTGTCGAATTAACTCCAACAACAGTTCCCTCTCGAACATCATCATTAATTCGGTCACTGAAAATCTGACCCTTCAAATCATCTTTGACTTTTTGAGTATCCAATCCAAAATCAGGTGCTTTAGTTGCAAAATAATCAGTTGGATCACCTAAA
>CAYTXH010000002.1:0-8463 GCA_964441115.1 uncultured Gammaproteobacteria bacterium
AAGAAATTGCTGGATTATCAGTAAATCTTTCCTGGGTAAAGGAAATGTCTTCTCCTGATTCTCAGGAAGTTTAAGCACGATAGGACTAATCCTTTTTGGATTTATATATCTATCAACTATAGTAATATTATTTATTCTTAAATTTTCCATTTTTTTCTCCTTAATTTTTTGCCAAAAAAAAGCCTCCTATTTTGTAGGAGGCGTCCATTAGGCTTATTTTTAAATTGATGTTTAGTCTCTAAACACCTCACCCAATGTCGCCCCTTTGACAGGGGTTTTACCGTATTGGGCACAGCGATGAATGAGATTAAACTTTGAAACCATAACCTAAATATTTTAGCTGATCAATTGAGAAAAAGTAAAGAAGAAAAAACTAATCGATAGAAACAAGCTCAACTTCAAATATTAAAGTTGAATTTGCAGGGATAGATCCAACTGCTCTGTCACCATAAGCTAATTGTGGTGGAATAATTAATCGTCTCTTACCACCAGCTTTCATACCAACCACTCCCATATCCCAGCCTTCGATAACTTGTCCAACACCAATGCGAGTTTGAAATGGTTCGCCTCTTTTGTGTGAAGAATCAAAAACTTCACCGTTGGTTAATGTTCCTGTGTAATGAATGCTTATATAATCGCCGCCTGCAACTTCTGGACCGCTGCCTTCGGAGATCTCTTCAACGTGGAATTTAGAATAATCTGTTGCCATTGATAACTAGTCTAATAAAAAAATCTAATAATGAAAAGTCTTGACAGACTATGTTTTGCAGTTTTTAGCTATTTAATTTTCTGACCGTCTGAACGAGTGGTCATTAATTTAGCCCTAGACCAGAGACCATTTAACAGATTACCTAAAGATTTAGAGGATGATTTTAGGGGGATATGTTTTAATAACCTATCGATGAATGAGATCCTATTATCAAAATCTAGACCACCAGCAGCTGTAAAGTCTTGATATAACTTATCAAGTGCTCTTTGATCAATCTGCAAACGTTCTCTCATTTGACGGTAGCTATTAACATTATCTCGTCGAGCTTCATCACAACTCTCTTCATATTCAGTCATAATCATCCAAATCTCTTGAGCAGATAAATTAAACGGTAAGGGAACATCAGTATATGGGTCTTGGGGGTATATTGGTAACTTGTCATAAAGAGCAAATAACGGGTGAATGCCTGATCGAACAGCTAACATTTCAACATCAGCTTGATGAGGAAAACACATCGCTAATTGTCGTTTTCGATTTAATCCCCTTTCAACGTAACTTTTGGCAGCGCGTAGAGACTGATCACTAGCACTAAATAATATCTGCTCCTCGATCTGTGAATTGGTATATCTAGATAAGTCTTCCATAAAAAAACTCCCTTCAGGGAGTAGGCGTATTCTAGCAAATAGTTTTGATAGGTTCAAATAGAATCTTAATTTAATATTTTAGAAATCATAGGTTGCCGTTGACGGGGTAATATTAATTAATTCCTTAATCTCAAAACTATGACCATCAGAAATTAAATGTATGTATCCAATATTAGGTATTTCAAACTGTAGATGACCTGGATATGGTCCACCACCTAAATTAATAATTTGATTTAGTAATACTCCTCGATGAGCTACTACAACTACATTTTTATCTAAGTTAGCTATAGCAATTCGACTTAATGCTAATGTATTTCTCTTAACTAATTCCTCCTCACTTTCAATATCTGGGGTGACTTTATGTTTGAATCTTTGCTCAGGAGCAAGCGCTAAGTACTCAGGTTGTCGGAAAGGATTAATACTCGTTGATTGTCCTTGAAATCCCCCCATATATCTTTCTCTCAAATCCATATCTTTAATCACTTGATAAGGTAAATTATTTTCAATACCAATAATGGTTGCAGTTTCATAAGCTCTAATTAAATCAGACGCATATAACCCATGTATTTCAACACCACTTAAGACTTTGGCAATTTGCCGAGCTTGTTCACGACCTTTATCCGTTAAAGGAAAATCATCATGCCCCTGAATGATCTTTAATTCATTTCCGATCGACTGCCCATGACGCATTAAATAAATATGCGAGGTTTTCTTTTCATTAAATGACATAAAAGGATTTTATCATAAAAAACTGACGTGACGTTGGTCACTATGTTGTAGAGGTTAAACAATAGTTCATTGCTAATTTGCGCCGTTGGCACATTGCCAATTGTTGTTTAACCATTGACGTGACATTGGTCACTACATTTGTATGGGTTAAACAATAGTACATTTCTAATTTGTGCCGTTGGCGCATTGCCAATTGTTGTTTAACCATTGACGTGACATTGGTCACTATGTTGTAGAGGTTAAACAATAGTTCATTGCTAATTTGCGCCGTTGGCGCATTGCCAATTGTTGTTTAACCATTGACGTGACGTTGGTCACGTCAATTACCAGCTGCCTCCGCCGCCGCCTCCTCCACCACCTCCAGAAGAGCCACCGCTAAAACCACTAGAAGAAGATGGTGCTGAGGTAGTTAAATTTGAACTAAATCCTGTATAGAAACCAGACCAGCTATGATAAAAACTATTTCCGGCATACCAAGTTGGTTGATAATCAGGATATACCACTTTTAACTGTTCCATAAATTCATTGATATAGCCAAAAGCGATAGCATAAGGAATATACTTTTCAACGGTAATTAAATTTTTGGCTTGCCATTTATAGTGACGCGACATATTTTTTAGAAATAATTTTAGACCCTCGACTTGCCAATTTAATTTATCACCATATGTAGTCCGACCATTCATAATCGAGGATAACCAAAATAGAACAATGGCTAAAATAATATTTCCAGTAAACAATAACAACATACCGAGTCCAACTAGATTAGCTCGTTGAGTTCGAGGATTTTTGTCATAAATCTGCCGTAGCTTTAATTGACTGAAAGATTGCTTTTCTAACTGATTAAAAGTTTTATAAAAATCAGTTTTTAAATCATCAAGTTTAACTTTGTCACCATCTCGGAATAACCGGTTATAAAGTGTAGTCTCATAATCAGTTAAATCATTTGGCTGACGATCTGTTTTCTCAATCCACTGATAGGTACTATCTGGAGCAAATTTTCTAATTTCTTTTTTTTCTGATAATAAAATATATTTTCGAATCGCTAAATCAAAAAAAGTCGCAGTAACATCATTCTGATCTAAAAGTGTGTTGTCGATAATCCCCACTTCTGCAGGTGGAATACGTTGTTTATCTTGATCTTTGGGGATATCAAAATTAACTCCTACTGGACCGAAGGCTCTAGCTGATGGTTTATTTCGATACTTTAAGATTAGCCAAATGCTGACAACAAAATTTAAGAATAGCCAAATAAAAGTATAAATAGAAAATATTCTTTGGATTAAGTGAAGAGTCTTTTCATTGGAAAGTTGCGCGGGAGATTTCTTGGATAAAGTACTTTTTGGAAAAGTATTTACAGGATAGCTTTGTACAATTGTTAGCCCCTGACCAGAACCTAAATCGGCAGTCTCAAATCTAACAAAATCCGACCTAACTTCACAGTTCTGATCTTGAGATGCGGAGAACCCTGAAAAACACACAGCTTGAGTTGGATTTACGTCAAAATCTGTTTGGACAGTAGCTGTGACATGGTTTATGGGAATATTCCATTCGTTACCGGTAATATTCCAATAAATTTCATCGTGATCTTCATAGTTACTACCGATAGCATTATTAACAATGTATTTAATTTGATATGTATGTGCACCACTGATGGTTTTGTCCTTATCGCCAATCTTAATCTCTGATTTGTTATCCCCACCAGAAACGCTATATGGTTCTGGCTTGCCATCACGAGTTACAGATTGATAATTAACAGTAATAATTCGATATAAATCACCAACAGAACTAACTAATGGAATAAAACGATAAATGCCATGACGATCATCACTACCAAAGTCATAATCAATTGTCTCGGTTATGACCATGGTGCCATCTTTTCTAGCAATAATTTGACTATCAAAATTAGTTATTTGTTCTTGCGCATATACAGAACTGGCAAAAGATAAGCTGATAATTAGGAGAAGAGAACTTAATAAAAACTTCACAACTTTATTCTAGGGAGTCTGACTTGGATTAGCAATTAGTTTAGCCGAATAAGCGCCGGAAGCCTTCGTGATAACGTTGCTGAGTCAGCATCACCACTTCAGGTGGTAAAGCTGGTGCTGGAGGCTCTTGATCCCAACCAGTACTTTTAACATAATCCCGGACATATTGCTTATCAAAACTAGGTTGAGATTTGCCTGGTTTAAAATCTTCGGCTGGCCAGAACCGCGAAGAATCTGGAGTTAATACTTCGTCTCCCAGTACTAATCTATCTTTATCTAAACCAAACTCAAATTTAGTATCAGCGATAATTACCCCTCGAGAAGCAGCATATTCTCGAGCTAGATTAAAAATAGACAATGATTGATGCCGGACTCCTAAACTTAACATCACTCCTCGTTGTCGATTATCATAGTGTTCAGCTAGTAAATCTTCTAATTGCTGATATGTAATATTTATATCATGACCCTCCTCGGCTTTAGTTGATGGGGTAAAAAGTGGAGTCTCTAGAAAATCAGCTTCAATTAAACCTTCCGGTAAAACTAGACCATTAACTCTGCCTGTTTTCTTATAACTAGACATGGCCGATCCGGTAATATTTCCACGTACGATACATTCTGCTGGAATCATCTCTAATTCTTTAACAATCATTGATCGGCCGATTAATTCTGGACGGTTTGTAAATGGAGCTGGATAATTGCTAATATCATCAGTTAAGAAATGATTTCTAACCCCTTTTAAGAGCTTAAACCATTCTAAAGTCATTTGCGTCAGAACAATTCCTTTAGCGGGAACTAGGGTTGGATGGACAGCATCAAAAGTAGAGATTCTATCAGTGGCAACTATTAATCTTTTACCACCTGGCAAACTATAACTTTCACGAACTTTACCTTGATGGAATCGATAACCTAATTTTCTAGACTCTTCTTCAAATAAAGGCTTAGTAGTTGATAAACCGTGATTATATTCAGCAGCCATTAAACTATCTAATTTTTGTAGTGCTTCACTCGGCATCAGCACTAGATTAACTGAGGGCTAATTTAAAGTCAAGGATTTTTGAAAGGAGAACAGTAATTAACGGATTTCGTAACTTAAAGTCACGGTAACGACTACATCTGTTGAACCACTTTCAATATTTGTAGCTTTATTATCAGCCATAGCCATTCCTTCAGCCCGAGCACTCATGGCAACTGGATAATAAGGCATTGCACCAAATGATTCATAATAGTTAATCATTTTTCCAAGTTGGAAACCTGCAATTTTTGAAGCAGCTTCTGCTTTACTTCGCGCATCAGCAACAGCTTTTTCTCGAGCTTCATTTTCAGCTTTTGTTTTATCAGAGATATCAAAAGTTACTCCACCAACTAAATTAGCACCTGCTGCAGTGGCGGCATCTAAGACAGCATTTACTTGATCAATTTGACGAACTTTAATAACTAAATTTGTATTCGCGCTATAACCAGTGATCTTTTGTCCAGCTGGTTGGAAATCATAATTTGGATTAACGTTATAGTTTTCGGTTTGGATATCTTCCGCGCTGACCTTCAAAGCTTTGACTGCATCACTTACTTTATTAGCAGCTAAATTTAAAGAATCTTGAGCAACTTTAACTGTCGCTCCTTGAGTTTGAACACCGACTCTCACTACTGCTAAATCTGGCTTGATACTGACTTTACCTTCACCGTTGACTGAGAAAACATCGCTTTTATTAGTCGTAACACTATTAACACTAAAAGGTAGCGGACCAGCTAATTTTATATAGCTAAATAAAGCGACGAAGAAAAAGATAATAACAATAATTGGAGCAATTAAGGAGAGTAAGATAGTCTTGAGCATTAGCAATATATTAATCGACATTTCTAAAAACGTCAATTATCCTATTTAATCAATTTGGCTAATTGATGCTGATTTTGGCCAAATTTTTCCAATGATAAATCCGAAAACAAATCCGCCTATATGAGCAAAGTATGCTACTCCACCTTGGGCAGTATCAATCACATCTAATCCTAATCCTCCAGCAAATAATTGAGTGACAAACCAATAAGCCAACATGATAGTCGCTGGCAATTCAATAATAGATAAAAAGCCAACTATAGGCACTAGAGTTTTAATTTTGTGATGTGGATAAACTGCTAAATATGCACCTAAGACCCCAGCGATAGCGCCAGAAGCACCGATCATTGGTATAGCCGAATCCGGAGCTATTAAATATTGAGATAAACCACCAACCACTCCAGCTGCTAAATAAAATATAGGAAACCATAGATAGCCAAATCTTTGCTCGACATTATCTCCGAAAATCCGTAAAAACCATAAATTGGATATGATATGCATCCAACCACCGTGCAGAAATTGGCTAGTTATAAAGCCCATCCAAGTAATTGGGTCTAACCAGTTCACTTGCGCGGGAATTAAAGCATATTGGCTGATAAACAAATCTAAATCTGGAGCGGATAATTCTAAGTAAAAGACCAGTATATTCGCTAAAATAATTAAATAAGTCCAAATAGCTAATTTACCACTACCACGACTATCACTTAAAGGAATCATTTAGATATTTTAATATTTGTTAATAATTTTTTTGTAAGAAATATGCGATATATTCGAACCAAACCAAGCCAATTAAGTAAGAACCCATCACATCTGAAAACCAATGAGCACCTAAATAGATTCTAGAAATTGATATTAAGCCAATTAAGATAGCTAAAGTTACACAAACTGCTATTCGTAGTTTTGGATTGGCGATTCCTATCCAAGATAAATAACATAGCAATCCATAAAAACTAATAAAATACATCACATGTCCTGAGGGGAAACTCGAACTATTTATCAGTAGATCAATCTGATTGATTAAATTTTGATCTGGACGAGGTCGATCAACTAAACTTTTTATAAACGTAGTAATGAGGTGTCCACCACTTGATGAAACTATTATTATCAATGCCGAAAGCGGATTTAGTTTCCACCATAAAAAGATCACTGCTATAGCAACACTTGGAATAGCTAGAAAGGGATAACCTAAATCAGTAATAAATTGCATTACTCTAAGAAAATTGGGATCCGATATTTGTTGAAAAAATTGGGTAACAGTTAAATCAAAACTAAAATAAGAATATTGTTTAGCAAAGATTGTTAGAAAACTAAAACTGATAATTAATAATAGAATTATAATTTCAAAAACTAAATGATGTCTTTGAGATAAATGAGTTTTAACTGACATAAGTTAATTATAACTAGTCAGTAAGAATTTTAGTAAATGGAGTTGGATCATCTAATGGAGCAATGATCTGTAAATTGTATCTTTCAGGCTTAAATAATTGCTTAGCAACTGTTTGAACATCTTCTGCAGTTACTTGATCAATTTTAGATAGATAATCGTCGAAGTTCTCTAATTCTCCATCAAGAATATATTTAACGCCAAAATGTTCAGCTAAGAAATTGGTTGATTCACTGCGAAGAGCTAATCGGCCGCGTTCCATATCTTTAGCTTTTTTCAGTTCTTCATCACTAACTTTTTCGGTAATCATTTTTTCCATTTCATCTCGGATAACTTTTAATCCTTCTTCAACTTTTTCTAACTTTAATCCTGAATAGGCTGTGAACGAACCTGTATCTAAATAATAATCTGGACCAGCACTAACATGATAAGCCAATCCTCGTCTCTCGCGAACTTGTAAGAACAAACGACTAGACATACCTTCCCCCAAAACTAAACCAAGGACTCGAGCGGCATGGCGCAATTGGTGATTTCGATCAAAACCTTCAACTCCTAATATTAAATTTGCTTGATCAGTCTTTTTATGGAAAATATTTACTTTCGGTGCTTTTTGCTCTGGTAAGCTCTCAAATTTTAAATAATCAAAATGAGATCTTTTTGGTAGATCATTAAAATGTTGAGTAGCAATCTCTTTAATATTAGCTGGGATTTTTCCGGCATAAACTAAAACCATATTTTCTGGAGCATAAAGTGAATCAACGTATTTTACAAAATTATCGCGGTTCAAAGAATTAATTGTTGGCTCATCCCCACCAATATCCCAGCCAATTGGCTGATCACCAAATTGAAGTTGCTCATAGAGATCCCAAACATAACGAGTTGGATTATCCCGATACATTCTAAGCTCTTCTATAATAACGCCTTTTTCTCTTTCGATTTCTTCAGCTTGCAACAAAGATTCTTTTAACATTGAGGACAACATATCGGTAGCTAGTTCGATGTGGCGAGCAGCAGATTTGATCCAATAAAAAGTATATTCTTTGCTAGTTGCAGCATTATTAACAGCACCAATACCATCAACAATCGACGCAATTTGTTCAGCACTTGGATATTTTTTTGAACCTTTAAAGAACATATGTTCTAAGAAATGAGAAATCCCGTTAATCTCCCGAGTCTCATAT
>CAYTXH010000002.1:8473-23983 GCA_964441115.1 uncultured Gammaproteobacteria bacterium
AGCAGCAACAGCGACTAAAGAAGTGACAGAATCTAAATAAGGCAAGTCGATAGTGACAAGTGTTAAGCCGTTTTGAAGTTTGTGAGTTTGATACATCAGAGACAAGTCTACCAGATACTGGCAAGTAGGACTAGTCGGAATTTAAGATCCAAAGACTTTTTGGTAGTGTTCAATCATCTGATCTAATGTCTGTTCTAAAGTTAGATGACTGGTATCAATTAAGACAGCATCCTCTGCTTGTCTCATGGGAGATATTTCTCTTGTCGCGTCCAATTGATCACGAGCCACCATATCATCAAATATTTTTTGATAATCTGCCTCTGGATGAATTTTGATCTGCTGTTGATGACGTCTTTTGGCTCGGACTTCTGGATCTGCGGTGATATAAAATTTTAATTTAGAATCAGGAAAAATTTCTGTGCCGATATCTCTACCTGCCATTACAGTATCGCGACGACTAGCTAATAAATGTTCAAGTTGTTTGACCAATGGTCGAACTGAAGACATGGCAGCGACTTGAGCTACCAATGCGGTGACTTCAGGGGAATGCAATTTATCAGTGATATTTTGTTCATTTACAAAAACTAGTATCTCTTGATCATCAGTTCTAAAATCGACAGGTAAATCTGCAAAGATCTGATTAATCTTTTCAATTTGATCAATAGAAACTTTGTTTTGTAGAATTGCCCAAACACCAGCTCGATAAATAGCTCCGGAATCAATAAATTGAAAATTTATTTGATGAGCAAATTTGCGACCGACTGAAGATTTTCCTGATGCCGCTGGACCATCGATGGTAATTATTTTTGCCACTCTAAAAATAGAATGTAACATTAATTGTAAGAAGGATCAACTAATTTATTTTAAATATTTTTTGCCTTTTAGTTTTTCAGGTAACAGATCTTGATCAGTATATTTTTCATACCCGTCTCCATAACCTAAATCTTTCATTAATTTAGTTGAAGCATTTCTTAAACTCATCGGGATAGGTAAATTTCCAAATTGCTGAGCATCGGCTAAAGCTGCTTGAATACCATCATAGGCTGACCGATCTTTTTTAGCTTTCGCCAGATAAATTACCCCATGCGCTAAATTGATCCGACATTCAGGATATCCGATAACTTCACAGGCTTTGAAAACTTCATTAGCTACAACTAAGGCGGTGGGCTGAGCCATACCGATATCTTCACTAGCAAAAATCACCATCCGCCGAGCAATAAATAATGGGTCCTCCCCGGCTTCGACCATTCGAGCTAAATAATAGATAGCAGCATCAACATTGCTAGCTCTCATTGATTTAATAAATGCCGAGATCGTATTGTGATGCTCATCAGAATGTTTGTCATAACCCAGTGTTGGCTTTTGGATAGCTTGTTGAATCAGCTCGATAGTGATTATTTTATTTTTAACTCCGGAATGGACTAAATGTTCAGCAGCGATCTCTAAAGTATTTAAGATTTGACGAGCATCGCCGTTTGAAGCCTCAATTAAAAATTTTCTGGCATCTTCTCTTATTTTTAACTTTATTAAACCTAAACCATGTTCACTATCAGCGATTGCTCGATCAATTACCTGATTTAGTTCAGCTTCTGATAATTGCTCCAAAACAAAGACTCTCATTCGAGATAACAGCGGTCGGTTTATCTCAAAACTTGGATTTTCAGTAGTTGCTCCGATTAAAGTTATAGTGCCGTTTTCTACATACGGCAAAAGCGCATCTTGCTGAGCTTTATTAAAACGATGAATTTCATCAATAAAAACAATTGTCTGATTCTTACTAAATAAAGTTTTACCAGCTTTCAGATTTTCGAAGATTTTTTTAAGTTCAGCAATGCCAGTGGTAACTGCTGAAAATTCCATAAAATCAGCATCAGTTTCATTAGCAATTAAACGAGCTAAAGTAGTTTTACCAACACCTGGAGGTCCCCATAAAACCATTGAAAACAACTTGCCGGATTTGATGGCCTGAAACAGCAATTTATCATCACCGATAATATGATTTTGTCCGATGTATTCGGTTAAGTTATTGGGACGCATTCGGTCCGAGAGTGGCGGCATGGAGATATCCTATCCGAAAATATACCGAAGTTCAAGATGATAAAATATTGTCAATTTGTGATAACTTCGTTAATATTTTACCAATGTTGGCTGAAAAAGAAGTTAGATCTGATTTCAATCCATTATTTCGCTCTCTTGATTTCCCAGCAAATATCTTCTGTCCACTTGTCAAAAGACCGAAAATTTCTCAGATTGCCCAAGAAGCGTTAGATGAAGCGTATCAGCACCCCGAATGCCAATTACGAATCCCCCGCTATCATCGACGTTTTCATACCACAACCAATCTCAATATGGTCCGTGGATTATATCCAATGCTAGCCGGATTATTAATGGAAACCGCCGGCACCATACGTCTTAAACAAGACTTAGATTCTTCGGCCGGGCTGTTTGATCCATGGCGAACCCACAGATTATTCGAAGATCCGGAATTACGTCGAGGGCTGAGATTACAAAGCCAGGTAAATAACCCAGATGGATTAATCTATATATCTCACAAAGGGGCTTATACTCAATTGGATCAAATTTGCGAGATTACCTTTTCAAATAGGGTTGCGGAATCCAGAAAGGGACGCCAACTATCAAAGATGGTTGGCTGTTTTTTTAATGATACTTTATACGATCAAAGCAGAGAATGGAGAAAACGAATGGTGAAACTTATACATAATGAATTATCTCATTTACCCAGCGACATTTCTCATAACCGTGATGCTGCTAAATTAACACTTGTCATACCTTATGATGTTGACCCGGGTTTCATAGCTGATCGAGCGGAAATTGTCACCGTCGACTTTTCTCGACCTGAATTACTAGCTTATACAGATCATCTAGTCAGACAATTCCAACAATCAAGCCCTTTATAAAGCTACAGATTCAAAAAAAACCTTCTGTATTTTTGGAGGACTTCTTGACCTAATCGCGGATCAGCTGAATACAATGCGGTTTCGATCCAGCTTCTATTGATGGTTTTGGGGATAATTGCGCTTTCTAAATCTTTATTTACTCTTCCATAACTTATTTGGTAATAATCACTACCACTATCGATTAGTCGGTAAAGTTGACCTTCATGCTCGATATTTTGTCCTAGCTGACCGACTATTGGAAAATCAATTACGACTCCGGATTCCGGGTTAGTTGATCTGTAACGTAATGAACGGCGTTTCTTAAAAATGACCAAATCATCTAATGTTGGCTCTACTCTGCTATTAACATCTTCAATACAACCTATTACCGATCGTCTAATCGAATCCATAATTTCATTTAGCCATTCAGATTCGTTTTTAACATCCAGATCAGGGTTGACATAAATCATAGCGTTTCTAATCAGATTATTAAAAAATCTATAATCACCTTTGGCATCGGGAATTAATTCCTCAACTAATAATTGTTGGATAAAGCTAAATTTGCTAAAGATTCGATTTCTGATATCTGGATTCCAACTTTTAGTCGTGTCTTCAATATGCTTAGCCACAATACTATCCATTTGAGATTCAAGTTGATCTGCTTTAGTACCAGCCAGTGGGGCAATTAAATCTGGATAGAAAATATTATTACCATAAATTTTATATAACTGATTAATTTGACGAATAAGATTTTCTGTAGATTGAGATTGGAGCAATTCAGAATCACTTCGTGATCGATATGAAAAATGTAGACTCTCGAGCTCAGCGGATAGTTGCTGCGGATGATATTTAGCTATTAACTCTAGTCTAGCTGAAGAATTTATAAAACTGACATTTGGTTTGGGTTTTATAGAATCCCTAGTATATTCAATAAAACGGCCTGAATTATCTAATGATAGACTCGCACCAACCATATTATGGTTAAATAATCGTGGTTTTGAGGTGGTTATTATATGAACTACTGATCCTAAAGTATTAGGATATCGAAGTTCGATTTGGCTAGCTTGGTTCCGGACTGATTTTCTTTCAGCTATTTCCGCTTCAGTCCCAATTACCACACCACGACGTTCCAGATTATATCTTCCTTGTGAGATTCGCTGCCATTGACCAAATGAAAATTCCATCTGCGCATTATAGGATATTTTCGGAAATGAGTCAAATTAACTTAAAAGCTTTACTTTAGGTCCAGTAGGAGTGTCATCGATCTCGTAACCAAGTTTTTTGACTTCGTCTCTTAATCGATCAGATTCAGCAAAATCTTTATTACTTCGTGCTTGTTCACGCTGTTCTAACAGTTGTTGAACTTCAGAGGGCACTTCTAATGGTTTACCTAAATAATTGGCTAAGTTTAACCCCATGATTTGGTCCATAGCTAACAAATCTGCTGATTTTTGTGAGATTGGCAGATCTGAATTAACTAATTCCCACATCACAGCGATTGATCGCGGCAACTTTAGATCAACTAAGGCTAGTTGAAGAAATCTTTGGTAATACTCTCCAGATTCTTTGTTAGGATCTTGGATTCCCGCCTGCGTGGGAATGACAACACTAGGCCAATCACGAATCGTTTGATAAAGATTATTCAAAGCATTTTGAGCTGCTTGAAGTGATTCCCAAGTAAAATTTTGTTGATCTCGATAATGGGCAGTTAAAAATAAATATCGCAAAGCCATCGGATCAAATCCCCGTTCCTCTATTTCGCTTAAACGAAAACCATTCTTCAGGGATTTACTCATCTTCTCTCCTTCAACTTGCATATGATTATGATGAACCCAGTAATTAACAAACTTTTGATCCGTTGCTGCTTCTGATTGGGCAATTTCATTGGTGTGATGAACTGAGATATGATCAATTCCGCCAGTGTGAATATCGATAGTGGGACCAAGATACTCCATGCTCATGGCAGAACATTCGATATGCCAACCAGGGAAACCTTCACCCCAAGGAGATGGCCATCTCATGACATGATCAGCAAAATGACCAACAGTAAAGAACCACAGAGCAAAATCCGCTGGGTGTTTTTTGTGAGAATCAGTCCTGACTTCATCACGAACACCAACCTCTTTATCTTCTAAACTTTGACGATTTAACTGAGTATAAGTTGGGAATTTTGAAACGTCAAAATAAATAGCTTCTTCTGTTTGATAGGTAAAACCTTTTTTCTCTAATCTTTCGATTAATTTAATTTGAGCTTCAATATGTTCAGTTGCCCGCGGGGTAATATCCGATAAACTAATATTCATTTTACTAATCGAATCAATGAAATCGGTTTCGAAATATCTAGCTACTTCCCAAACTGTCATTTGACGATCCCGCGCTCCTTGTTCGAGTTTATCATCACCATCATCTGCGTCAGATACCAAATGGCCAACATCAGTAATATTCATGACATGTTTCACCGGATATCCATTGGCGATTAGAACTCTTTTTAGCAGATCATCATTGGTGTATTTACGCATATGGCCAATATGAGCATAGTCATAGACTGTTGGTCCACAGGCGTACATTGTTACTTGATTGGGATTTAGAGGTGAAAATTCATCGATTTGACGGGTAAGGGTATTATAGAGTTTCATGTGGGATAATTATATCGACAGCTAAAACCGACTACACGCGATATTAAGAAGGCATTGAATTTTTATACTGACTAATTGCATGCAATACATCTTCCCTCGCCGATTTGCTTGGAAGAAAAGGATAGGCATTAAGTATTTTTTCTAGTTCTGGTCTAGGTTTAGTAATAAGTCTACCAATACTAGATAATTTAGTTTGGAAACTGCGTCTATTCATACTAGAGGCAGCGATTGCTTCTATAATCTCTGAAAAGGGGATATCTTTCTCTTCAGCTATTCGTAATGAAGTCATGATATCAATTTCATCTTTGGGCCGTAATCCAACTTTTGAATAGTCAAGTATTTCAGTTTTAAATGCGAAAGAATCCCTCAAACTTGGCGCTCCGACTAAACCACGGTAAGCTGGCAACGGTACTTGTTCAACAGGATCTAAAATTACTTTCTCAGAAGTTAAAATTCGATCATTAAATGATACATTTCCTGAATCAGACTCATATACATCCATATCAAATAAATTAGATAACGCTGGATCCATACCCTTTTTAAACTGTATAGAGACACTCTTTTTATCCCTTAGTCCTAACGATCGTCGTAGCATAAATTGCTCAACGATCCCATTCGGATTATTTGATAGTGATTCTAGAACTCTTCTTACTGAACCCTGACTGAAACTTACGATATCCATATCATGAGTTCCTCTAAATCTGAAGATTGCTTTCGATCCAAATACTTCACAGAGCCTAAAGAAATTAGCTGTACCTCCAATATGAACTACATCTTTAGGTTCTAATGCTAATTGTTGTGCAGTTTGACTAAATTCTTTTAAGAATTCATTAATTTGATACCACTCAAAACGATTTTGAGCGTGAAACTCGTATTTATATGATAATCTAGGTTCCATATTGAATATTATAGGATATTTTTAACTAAAAATCAAATTTATGTTACCCTCGTCCACCTTTGCGTTCAGATTTAGTTTGAGCTTGTTTAACAGCAATATTCTGTTGCTTCTTTTGCACCTCGTATTGCTTAATTTGAGTTTTCTCTTCTTCCTGTTGCTCAGTTTGTTTTTTTAATTGTTCTTGTTGATGATTTTGTTGATCTAAATGTTGCTTATCCTTTTTAAATTGTTCAATGAAATTAATTATATTAGCCTTTTTTTGTTCATTTAGTTGCTTTTCAGCTATTGGATCTTTATCTGGAGTGTTTGACTGATTTGGATTTTGTTGTTGAGTTCCGCTTGATGATTGAATACCGGTAACTTGTTCAATTACTTCGGGAGCACTAACTTTGGCAGTATCGACTACTGGTTGAACAACAGCCTCTCTGACTATATTGGCAGCCCTTGAGATGGAATTACTAAGATTAGTTGGCATAGGCAAAGTATAGCATGTAGGTTGTAGGTGATGGCGCGTGGAAAGTAGATCGGGGAAAACAAAAAGCATGTATCCTCATTTTCATGAGGATGACACAAAGGGGGATTGCTTTATTGTACACAAGGACATCTCGCTGCTAGCTGCAGACTGCTGGCTCCTATTTCTAATACTCTTTACGGCCTTCAAGAGCTCGAGTGAGGGTAGTTTCATCGGCATACTCTAAATCTCCCCCAACAGGTAAACCTCGGGCAATGCGAGTAACTTTGACTTCTAAGGGTTTAATCAATCGTTCGATATACATGGCAGTAGCTTCGCCTTCCATTGTTGGGTTGGTCGCTAAAATAACTTCAGTTACAGTTTGATCTTTTAACCTTGGTAATAAATCACGAATATGCAGTTCGTCTGGACCAATGTTTTCTAAAGGCGAAATAGCACCATGAAGAACGTGATATAAACCTTTAAAATTGGCTCGTTCTAAAGCTAAAACATCTAATGGGTCCTCCACTACAGCAATTGTTGCTCTATCTCGACTAGCATCACTATCAATTTCACAAGGATCTTTATCGGAAATATTAAAGCAAACTGAACAAATCACAGTTTTTTCTTTTAAGGCTAAGGCTGAATTAGCTAACGCCATTGCTTCCTCTTTTGGCGCATGTAATAAGTGATAAGTTAATCTTTGCGCTGTCTTTGGTCCAATTCCAGGCAATCGTTCAAACGCTTCGATAAGATCACGAACAACTTTAGGGATAGTAGCCATTAGGCCATTCTAATTGATTTATATGGCTGTGGCTAGCCTGTTTTAATAAACCCAGTATCAAACTACTGGAATATCCAGCGGTGAGCTATCAATAATTACCGGTATGACATTAGAAAAATGTCGATGGGGTAATCTGGTTATTACAAAGTCATCATCTATAAATTGTTGCCGATATAATTCTTTTAAGCCAATATCACCACCTTTTGTCAGTGCTAGTCGACCAAGTAGTGAGTTTACAGCATCGACTTTAATATCAAATAATAATTTACCTGATTTATTTCGCTCAAGTGTTAAGATTTGAGGGGCTGACGGTGAGCTATCATAGTTACATAATCTAATAGCAATAGCGGGAATTCGTGGCACTGATAATGCTGAATAGACTTCACTAGCAGATTTTTCTCCTGCTTTTAATGCCTTAAAATTTTTATCTATATCAGCATCAAATGCGATACCTTGAGTAAATAATGATTCTAAATTATCGATAAAAGATGGATGGAATCCTTCAGGGTTAACCATTTACATGCCAGGTAAACCAAGGCCACCCATTAAGCCTTTCATTTCTTCAGCAGCAACTTTTTGGGATTGTTTTAATGCTTCATTAACAGCATCAGTAATTTTATCAAAATCATTATCTCCAGTGATTGAAATAACTTTTTGATCACCGGTCATAACAACAGTAACACCTTTGTGCTCAACAGTAATTTTGATTGCACCAAGTCTCTTTTGAACTTCTTTTGCTTGATCTGCCATTTTCTTCAGATCGCCCATTTGTTTGAGATTATCCATTAAGCCCATGACAGTATTCTATCATATGCTTGAAGGGATTCAAGAGTTAATTAAATTCGATACAATGCTTCCATCCGATTGATAAAAGATTTGACCACATTACGCATCAAAGCCACCACCGTATTTGGACCGCAACCACCGATCATCGGCGTATATTCAGCAGCTATCTCATAAACTGAGGGATCAACATCACCTAAACCAATATCAAAAACGATTACACCAGTTTTAAGATATTCAGCTTTAACTAAATCCCGAACCCCAGTAGCAGAGAAAACATAATCAGCAGTTAAAAGATCCCGGCTAATATCAGAATCAGCTAATTTGGTATCGACTTTAATTACTCTGCGAAAACCAGCTTTTTCTAACTCTTTGCAAAGTGGAATACCGATCTCTCCTTCTGATCCGACCACAGCCGCAACCTTACCTTCAAATTGATGATTTCGGGTCGCCATAATTTGAAAAACACCTTCAACTGTGGCTGGTAAGAAGAATTTTTGGCCTTCGTTAGTTAAACCATCGACATCTTTGTCTGGAACAATTTGAGCAATAATTTTATCTCTGAGTTCAGTTAAATTTGGGGTAATTGGTAACTGAAACATGATGCCATCAATTGAGCCCATTTGATTATAACGTTTTAATGCTGCTTCAACCTCTTCAATCGGAGTTTGGGGAGTTATGTAATTAATATTAAATTGGATTCCTAACTCCTCAGCTTTGGCTTGCTTCATTTCAGTATATTTGACAGAAGCTGGATCTTCTTGGTTGGCAAAGCTGACTATTACTGGGCGACGAGAGGGAAAACCGGTTTCTTCTAATTTGTTTTGAAAATCCGCTAATTGATGTTTAACTGACCGAGCGTACATGTCGGCAATAGCTTTGCCATTAATTTGATTGCCATTTATGGTAGTGTCCATCTGTATATTATAAGATATTATTTGGAGGCTGCCAAGCTTAGAGATCGATACCTGGAACTGGAAAATTTTGGCAGAAATCAGCGATCTCTTTTTTGATCGCTAATAATTTTGGATTATTTTTAAATTCTTTCTTAAATTTGTTAAGAAAATCTTTCCTCTGCGCTTGCTCAGTTGGTAGATCATGACCTTTAACTTCAGCTAAAACTTGTTTGATCCAACTAGCAATTTTGACCATTTCAGTTTCAGTCATCCCACGAGTAGTCAAAGCTGGTGTTCCTAAACGAATACCTGATGGATAATATGCTGAAGCCGGATCAAAAGGGACGGTATTTTTATTAACAGTAATTCCTGCCACTTCTAAAGCGTATTGAGCTTGATAACCGAGACCAAATCCCCATTCGGATAAATCTAATAGTAATAAATGATTTTCAGTTTTAGTTCCTAACTCAGCAGCTAAGACTTGAGAATTAGCCACAATTTGCTGAGCATATTTTTTAAATTCAGGTAAAAGAGCTTCCTCTAAAGCTATCGCGATAGCCGCTGTCTGATGGTTATGAGGTCCACCTTGCATACCTGGAAAAACAGCTTTTTCGAGTTTAGTTGAAAGATCTGGATCTTTGGCCAAACCTTGCTTCGTCACCATAATCATCGCCCCTCTTGGCCCGCGTAAAGTTTTGTGGGTAGTAGTGGTAACAACATCAACATATTCGACTGGAGATGGATGAACTCCCGCTGCTACCAATCCTGAAACATGTGAGATATCAGCGACTAAATAAGCTCCGACTTCTTTGGCAATCTTGGCATATTCCGCAAATTCGATCTGATAAGGATACGCAGTAATGCCTGCCCACATTAATTTAGGCTGATGTTCTTTGGCCAATTCTAAAGCAGCTTTAAAATCAATTTTCTTATCTTTGCCTAATGGATAATTAATGACTTTAAATAATTGACCACTGGCTGAAACTGAGGCTCCGTGTGTTAAATGTCCTCCATCACTCAAACCAAGACCCATAATGACATCACCTGGATGGCAAAGTGCCAGCATAGTTTCAACATTAGCTGGTGAGCCAGAATAAGGTTGAACAATAGCGTGTTCAACTCCGAAGACTTGTTTAGCTAAATCAATCGCATGATTTTCGATTTTATCGATGACTTCATTACCACCATAATAACGTCGACCTGGGAAACCTTCTGAGTATTTGTTAGTCAAAATCGAACCTAAAGCTTTTAGAACATCAGCTGAAACATAATTTTCAGAAGGGATCATTTCTAATCCTTCAACTTGTCGATGGGATTCTTGTTGGATGTAATCAAAGATAACTGATTGTTTCATCATAGATAGATTAGCAGTAACTATTTTAGATATCAATTAGCGACTACAATCTTACGTTAGTTAGAATCAGAGCTGAAGATTTCAGCGGCAATTCGGATAATATCATCGTCTGCAGCAACTTCAACATTAGCTAAATCTTCAGATTGATTTGGTCGCTGACCTAAAGTGACAGCTAATCGCATTGGTTTACTTAAAACATCAGAAAAAATTGATTCAATGAGATCGCGATTTTTGGGTGATTCAAGAATTCGTTGATGAAAAGAATATGGCACTTCAATAAAAACAAAACTTTCATCAGTTCCAGTTAAAGAAACAGCCCGTAACAAAGCTTCCAAGGAATAATTCATTTGTTTAATTGTTTCCAAAATATAACTCCAGCGTTCTTTCAAAACCATTAATTCTTCACCTGCTCGAGGTTGGAGAACATCATCAGTCAACGCTGCCGCTTTAGCCATGGGCTCAATTGCAGCTACTGCACTAACAACTGGTTGAACTACAGCGACTGTGGGTGCTGCCACAACTACTGGACTAGCCATCACAACCTGTGGTTGTGTGCTTTCAACAATTGCAATTTCGATCGCTAAAATTGGCATACTGGTATATTTGATCTGTTCCATTGATTGTTGAAGAGATTTCAGCGTTTGGATTAATTGAGTTTTCTTAAAAGATTTAGATAAGGCTTCAACTTGTTGATATTGGATCTCTCCATAATCGTTTTTAACGATTGAACTTGCGCCATTTTGAAGTAAGAAAACACCTCGTAGGAGATCGATTAAGTTAGCAGCCAAATCTTTCGGATTGACTCCTCTATCAATTAATGTGGTGAGTTGAACCAAACTAGCGGAAGTATCTTCTTTAGCAATAGTTGTGGCTAATTCAATTAATTGTTCAAAACTACCAGTTTGAAGTGATTCCTCAGCAATTTGGACTGTAATCTCTTCACCTTTAGAAGCTAATTGATCTAATAATTTAACAGCGTCTCGAAAACTACCCTCGGAACGTCGAGCAATAATCTCTAAGACCCCATCACTAACTTTTAATTTTTCACCATCAACTACTCTTTTCAAGGCCGCCACAGTATCAGTAATAGAAGCTAATTGAAACTCTAATTTTTGAACTCGAGATAAAATAGTAACTGGAATCTTATGCAGTTCGGTGGTAGCTAAAATAAATAAAACGTGAGCAGGTGGTTCTTCTAAAGTTTTTAATAAAGCATTGAAAGCTTCATTGGATAACATATGAACCTCATCAATAATGTAGATTTTTTGTTTAGCTGATGTTGGTGCTAATTTAATATTGTCACGCAAACTACGGATGTCATCGATTCCACGGTTAGAAGCAGCATCAATTTCGATCAAATCTAAATTCGATCCATCATTGATGGACAGACAGGAAGCACAAGTATTACAAGGTAAATTCTCAGCTTTAGTATCTGTTGACTGACAATTAACTATCTTAGCTAAAATCCGAGCTGTAGAAGTTTTACCAGTGCCGCGTGGACCACAAAATAAATAAGCATGAGAGAGCCTGTGTTCTTGAAAAGCTTTAATTAAGTTGGACTTAACTGCTGTTTGGCCAATGATTTGATCTAATGTTTGTGGACGGTACTTGCGATAAAAAACCATAATAAAGATCCTTAAATATTAAACAGTACTTAATGATATTAGTCAGATTGTTTTCTTTTTTCAAGAAATAGAAATGTAAATGACTTAATGATCTTCGCCGTGCAATCCTAGAAGATGCTTTACTCCATGCTCTACTAAAATTCTCATCTCTTCATCGACTGAAACACCCTCGACTCCAGCATCTTCAACGACCTGAGGATAGGAAATAATAATGTCCCCAAGCCGCAAAACCTGGTCTGGAGAAGCCACAAAACCAACTCTTGGTAAATGCGCTAGCTTGTTAGCAGCGACGTCTTCTAAGGCGAAAGTCAGAATATTTGTTGTTGAATCTAGACCACGGTATTTTTTATTGATCTCGTGCATCTTACGATCTCCAACTATATTGACGCCAATTTCAGTTTTACCTGTTACTTTATAGCGTAATAGAACTTCTTCAACAGTGGATCGGATTGAGGTTTTGTCTACGGGATATCGAGGATCGGAATTGACGATGATAGTTAACATTAATTTAGGCTAGTAGTTGTTGTTTAACTAATAAACTAACTCGCGCTCCTTCAGCTTGACCACTAACTTTAGCCATCACAGAACTAATTACTTTTCCCATATCGGCAATAGTTGAGGCACCGGTCTCAGCAATAGTTTCGTCAACAATCTTAGTTAATTCTTCATCACCTAATTGTGCGGGTAAATAAGCTTCGAGAACTGCAGCTTCTTGTTTTTCTTTTTCAGCTAATTCTTCCCGGCCACCTTTTAAGAATCCCTCAACTGCTTCACGTCGTTTTTTTAATTCTTTTTGAACTTGGGCAGTAACATCAGCATCTGTTAAATCTTGACCGTTATTAATTTGAACATATTTAAGTTCGGATAATAACATCCGTAAGACAGAGACTTTAATCTCATCTCTGTTTAATTGAGCCTGTTTTAAATCAGCTTGTAGTTGATCGAGCATATTAGTCAGCTAACCGTTTAGCGCGTGCAATTTTGCGTAGTCGCTCTTTGCGTCGTTCTTGGCGGATCTCAGATTTCTTTTTAAAGTGATCTAATTCTCGATATTCTTGAATAACTTTTTCGGCAACGATCTTTTTTTGAAAACGTCGAATTAACGAATCGTTAGTATCGTTGGTTCCTGCCCTCATGATAATAGGCATAAAAATAAACACCCCTTTCTATTGTGTGATACCTGGATTATAACAGGTCAGTGTAAGAAAAAGAAGATCTCGACTATTAGCTAGCTGGAATTAAGCTTTTGAGCATATTTAAGGTCTTAGTTTGGCGTAAAGCATGTCGCAAGTGCATTCTTGGCTCTTCATTCTCGAATTGTTGTTTCATTCGAGCATCCTGGATTTTATCAATTTCTGCTTGTAGCTCGTTATCTGAGATTGAAACATTTTGTAATCGGGCGATTTCAGATAAACCAAGTTCCATTCGAACATTCTTCTCCGCTTGTGGACGCCATTTTTCTTTGATACTTTCAGTAGTTTCGTTTTGAGATTTTAAGTATTCTTCAAGTAAAATACCTTTATCAGCAACATTTCTTTGAAGAGAAACTAACATTCGATTTAATTCATCGGTAACTAAAATTTCTGGAATATCGACGGTAGTAATTTTTTCAACTTCTTGTAAGATTGCTTCTTCATAGTCTAACTCATTGTTATATTTAGCTTCATTCTCTAAGTCGGTTCGGATTTTTTGTTGTAAATCAGCCAAATTAGCAGCACCGATAGCTTTAGCAAAATTATCATCTAAGGGAGCAACTGCTGGAGTTTGACCTTCAAGATTAGCAGTATCAGCCATTGGTTGACGTGTTTTCCAACGATTGTACATGTCTTCAATAATCTTAGCGATCTCTTGATCTTCAATAGTTTTAACAGCTGGACGAGCAGCTTTGACAGCTTTGTAGTCACCAATTGCGACAGTTGGTCGCATAGTGACTGTGGCTTTGAAACTTAGATCTTGACCCTTAGTAAAGTTAACATCAGAATATTGTGGATAATCGATTGGTACAACATCGGTATCCGGTAAAGCTGACAGTAAAGCTGGAGGCATGATCAGTTTTAAGAAATCATCATGAATTTGGGTAGAAGCTCTTTGCTCAACCATATCAACTGGAGCTTGGCCTTTTCTAAATCCAGGAATTTCTAACTCAGCGCTAACTCTTTGAACTGATTGACCCCATAACCCCTCGATATCAGCCCATGGAATCGTGATAGCGATCTCAGCAACTGACTTTGGTTGTTTAGTAATATTCTTAGTTAACATAACTTTGTAAGTTTACCAGACTTTTGTTTTAGGTTCAATCATTGATTGACTGGACCAATAAGTCCGGATTATTCATTAATTTATGAACTTCGAAACCAATTCTATTCGGGATTTGAGCAAACGGTCGAATGCCAAGTTTTCCTTGAGCTCCGGCTAAACTATCAGCAATCATTTTTTGAAGCAAAAAACTCATTGGCTGCTTAGTATTCCAAGCGATACGGTGCAATTGTTCGAGAGAGCAACCTAAAACTAATTGGTGTTGAGCTGTTGGCCACGACTGATAACCTTGGCGCTGAAAATAAAAATGTTCTTCCGAAATATTGCTGAATAAAGCAGTTAAGGTTCGGCTAACAAAATTGCCAGCTAACTGTGAAGAATCTGGTTTAGGACTAGTGCAATAGTCTAAATAACCTTGAATTTGTCTGATTTTAGGATCACTATGAAATGGATCTAACTGTGCTAAACCCTGACTATCGGCGATAGTTAAACTTAACGGGTGCTCTAAATTTAATTGTTCAGTAATGACACCTAATTGATAATTTATACCTGGCAAGTTGAAATCAAATCTTTTAGCTAATGGCGAGGCAAAACTAATTTTTAGATTGCGGCTAAGATGTTTTTCACTAGCAATGGCCCAATAGCCAGTCGTTGATTCCAGTGTCATCTGGCAAGTTTAGCAAAATCAAAAAAGGATATCAAGACTATAGGATTTTAAGTGAATTTTTTGAGTAAATCTTGAAGATTAATCATTTGTGATTCAGATGAATTTCGCGCTTTATATTCTAATTGATCCCCTGTTCTTGGTGAAATAACAATCCGATGAGGAATACCTATTAAATCAGCGTCACCAAATTTAACACCAGCAGAAACTTCGGCTCGATCGTCAAATAAGACTTCTATGCCTTGAGCTGTTAAGTTCTTGTAGCA
>CAYTXH010000002.1:23993-56963 GCA_964441115.1 uncultured Gammaproteobacteria bacterium
TGCCACTGATTCTGGCCAAATAATGCCTTTATCATCATGATGAATTTCAACAATTGTGGCTAAAGTCCGTCCAACACCGATACCGTAACAACCCATATAATAAGGGGCTTCTTGATCGTTTTGATTAATATAATTTGCCCCTGTCATTTTAGATGAGTAGTGATAACCAAGTTGGAAAATATTACCAACCTCAACCCCCTTTTCTTGCTTTAGAACACCTTTGCCATCTGGAGCTTTATCGCCTTCTCTAGCTAAGGCGATATCAGCAATTTGATCAGGTTGATAATCTCGACCTAAATTAATATTCATTAAATCTTTGAACTGTTTATTTGAGCCACCGTAGGCATTTTTAATGGTTTTCAAAGTTTCATCAGCTACAAGAATTAATTCAACATCTGATTCTAAATGATCTTTAATTCCGACTGGAGAAATAAAACCTGGTTCTGAATGAATTTTATTACGAATTTCTTCTTCAGTGGCAGCTCTTAGGTTATATGCGCTAACAACATGTGCCAATTTAACTTCATTAACGTCATAATCACCTCTAATGACCGCTAAAATAAATCGGCCTTTATCGTCAACATACATCACATCTTTAATCTGTTGCCATAACGGTAATTTATGAAATTCAACGCCATCTTCCATGGTTTTACCTCTCTTAGCATCAACTTCTTCTAAAGCTTTTTCTGCCTCATCTAGATTTTTATCATCAACAATAAATTTGGCGACATCTTCATGCGCTGCATAAGAACGATCCTCATTAACAAAAAATTTACTTTCACCTGCATCAGTGACAACTACAAATTCGTGACAATATTCACCACCAATATAGCCGTTATCAGATTCTACGACCACCGAATCAAGTTCCATTTGCTTAAATATTCGCAAGTAAGTTTGCCACATATTTTGATATTCCTTTTTGAAATCTTCTTCATCAATGTGAAATGAATATCCGTCTTTCATCATAAATTCTCGAACTCGTAGTAAACCTCCCCGAGCTCTCATTTCATCACGGAATTTGGTGGAAAATTGATACAAACTAATTGGTAAATCACGATAACTAATTTGAAACTTACGGATTAAATCGACAAACATCTCTTCAGCAGTACCACCTAAGACAAATTCACCATCATTACGATCTTTTATTTTCATCAATTCAAAACCGACTGATGAGTTTCGATTCGTTTCTGCCCATAATGATAATGGATGCAAAACTGGTGTAACCATTTCTTGAGAACCGCTAGCATCCATTTGTTTTTTTATTAGTTGCTGAATTTTTTGATGAACTCGTAATCCTAAGGGTAATAAATAATATCTACCGGCAGTACTCTCACGAATATAGCCAGCTCGATATAGCAACTGATGAGAGATTAATGTTGCGTCTTGCGGGGTTTGTTTAATAGTTTTAGGAAATAATTTTGAATATCTCATTAGCCGATCTATTGTACATGTTTGAATAAACTATGAAAATAGTGAGTTACGCACGACTTAAGGGCAACGGAAATCTACGTATCGATCTATTACGTAATTACCGGAGGTATTAACTGTCCCTCTTTCCACCCAATAGGTTGCGATAGTTGAGCGATTACTATCAGTTAAGTCAATAATAACTGGCACTCCAACTTGAATTGGAAAACTACTATCTAACAGATAACCACCAGTTCCTTGGCTATCATCGCCAATCGCATTACGAGTATTAAAAGCTGGATCAGCAGTAGCTGGATATTCTTTATATCGCCCAAACCGGACACTGTTACTACTGCTGCCTGACATTTGAACTGAAATAACACTGCTATTACAGGTAATCTCTAAACTAGAATCATTGGGTTGAGGAAACCAAATTGTGGCCGCAGACAGATCTAATACATTTCTTTTAGGACCGCCTGTCGAAGGATTTGGAGTCGATGCGGGATTCGCTGTTGGGGCACTTGGGTCAGCCGAACCTGGTGGAGTTGGAATTGAGGCCACACCAACTTCCGCTATCGGAGTTGCATATGGGATTACCGAACTTGGGGATGTTGGAATTGAGGCCACGGTAACCATTCCTGATTCTCGATCGGGAGCTAGACTAGGTGGGACCGAAGGCTGAGTTGAATCATTAGGAAGAGAAGCTATAGTCGTTTCTCCTGTACCTGACTTATTGGCTTGATTCGATTCATCTGTATTTTGTGATGGTGTTGTTGAAGTCGGGGCTCCGCCAATTCCGCCTTTATCCGTTTGCACATCAATCTGATTTCTAGCATATGCCTCAGACAGTTTCTTCATCCCATCACAATTACCAACATCTAAAAGACCTAAACTAATACCATTAACGACACATTCAACTTTTGCTGCAACTTTAATAGTCGTAGTGGTTGTACTGGTCTTATTTGCAGAATTATTTGTTTTAGCAGTTGATGCGGATTGAGTCTGATAGGCTTTAGCTAACTTAGTCTGAGTTTCGGCACTATTCTTTTGAAACTCTTTTATCAATTCTTGTCGACGATTAACATTACTGACTCGGCTAATTTCTGCTACTGTTTCTTCATTTTGCTTAATAATTTCATCGATTAAGGATTGAGTATCTTCCCCTTTTTGAGCGACAGCTATCATTTCTTTGAGACGGGTATTTGATTGAGAGACACTAAACATGGCTTTGGTATTCGGATTGACTGAAGCAATCGCCATGACACCATTTTCGACTAACCGTTTAACCGGATAGCGGAGATCACCTGGCAGTGCATCTTGAGATACATAAGCTAATATGGCGGGTGGAAATAAGGCAATACCAATGATCATAATTATGATCATGATTATTCGAACCATACATTTAGTGTATCTGTCTTAGCGAATGCTGGCAATAGTCTGACGAAGCGAGTAATTAAACAAATATTTTAAAAATATCTGAGGCTGTAATGACAATAATTAAACCAATTAAGATAAACAATCCGATGGTATGAACATATTTTTCAAAAGTTGGATGTGGTTTCTTGCGAGTAACGGCTTCGATCATTAAGAATAATAACCTACCACCATCTAATCCAGGGAATGGCAAAATATTAACCACTGCTAAATTAAGCGACAATGCAGCAATAAAATCTAAATACGGAATTAACGGATTATTAACTTTTAGGATCTGATCAACAATGCCGGTAATACCAATTGGTCCAGCTACATTTTCTAAAACAGGTTGGGGATTCCTTTGAGCAAACGATCTAGCAATAGTTTTACCCAAAATATCCACTGAATAAGCACCAATATTCCAGCTATGTATCGGTCCAACTAAGAGTTTTTGCCAACCTTCGTTATAGTCTAAATTAGCAATTTGTAAGCTGTCTAATCCAATACCCAAAGCACCTTGACCAGCCGGTGGATCGACTCTTGGAGTTACTTCAATCGAGCGATAAGTTGATTTCTTAATATCGGTTAAAGTTAATTTAATTTGTTGACCCGCATTTTGTTTTGTTAGATTAATTAACTCTGTATGATCTTTTAAGAACTGATCATTAAAGGCAATTACTCGCTCCCCGGCTTTGATTCCAACAGATTGAGCTGGCGATTGATCCGCTACAAAGGTGATAAGAATCACAGTTTCATTAGTTTGATTTACACCGACAAATTTATGCTCGGATAATAACGGGATCTGAGTTTGAAAATTTTGACTTGCTAAAACAACAGTGTATAAAATCCAGGCTAAGATTAAATTCATGAAAACACCGGCAACTACAACAGCAATCCTTTTTAATACATGTTGTGAAGCGAATGATCGATTGTCTTCTAAGTTCTCCTTCTTATTATCATCTTCGCCTAATAAATGAACAAATCCGCCAAATGGTAACCAATTTAGGGAGAAAATTGTTTCACCAATCTTTTTACCCCAAGCTCGTGGTGGTAAACCAAAACCAAATTCTAAAACTTTAATATTGAATTTTTTAGCAGCTAAATAATGTCCTAGTTCGTGAATAAGAACTAATAAACCGATGGTGATAATAAAAATTATTATTGTGAATAACATAATTGAGAATTACTTTAGGTTCAACTTCAGAATACAGTCTACCGTATCTATGATAAAAACAAAAGTCTTTGTTTGAAATTAGATCTGGGTTAGTTCAGCCTCTTTAACTTTAACTAATTCGCTGATTTGATCTGTGACTTTATCTAGTAAATCCTGAAGCATTTTTTCTCGGCGGAAAAGTTCATCTTCGCCAATTTCACCGTCAGTTTTTAATTTTTCCCAAGCATTTCTTTCATCGCCTCGGATTTGTCGAATAGCGATTCGGCATTCTTCACCTTTTTGGTGAGAAATTTTAATGAATTCTTGTCGGCGCTCGGCACTAAGCGGTGGAATTGGTAAACGAATAACTTGACCTTCAGTATTAGGAGTTAATCCTAAGCTAGATTCCTGAATCGCCTTCTCAATCGTTTTAACAACATCAGCGTCCCAAACTTGAATTTGTAACATTGATGTTTGTGGTGCAGTAATAGTTCCCAATTCCATTAATTTCATCCGACCACCATAAGCTTCAATAGGTAATTCTTCGATTAATGAAGGATTTGCTCGTCCTGCGCGAATAGAGGCTAATTCTTTTTTTAAATGTTCGAGGGTGTGAATAAGTTTTTCGTTAACTGGTTGTAAAAATGGTTCCATATTGTTACTTAGATTTGTAGATTAATAGATTTATAGACTGTCAAAATATCTATATGTCTAATACTCTATTTCCCTAATTCGATCCGTGAATAATTTCCAATTTGAATATTCTCACCTAACTTAGCAACTGCAGCTTTAACTAAATCTTCAATAGTTTGAGAACCGTCTTTGATATATTCTTGTTTTAGTAAATCTTCTTTTGATTCTGGATTCATTGAAGCAATTTGCATAGCTACATCGTGAGCTAAAGCTTTGAAGTCTTCTGTTTTAGCAACGAAGTCTGTTTCGCACAAAATTTCAACTAAAACACCAATTCGACCACCGTGAGAATAGGTTTCAACAATACCAGCGTTAACTTCCCGATCAGATTTTGAAGCAGCTTTATCTAAACCTTTTTGCTTTAAAACATCTTTAGCTTTAGACATATCACCATTAGCTTCTTCTAAAGCTTGGCGACAATCTGCAATACCAGCTCCTGTTTCTTCTCGTAATGTTTTAATTTGATCAACGCTAACTGCCATTTGTTTATTCTACTTTCTTTAGGACTTTGCAACAACTACTTTTTCAGCTGCTTCTTTTTTTGCTGCTGCTTCTGCTGCAACTTTTTTAGCATCTTCGGCTTCTTTTTCTTCTGCTGCTTTTACAACATCAGCCCGATGTCCTTTTCGGCCCTCAGTATATGCATTAATAATAGTTTCAGCTAGTAATTTGATTGATTTAATACCATCATCATTAGCAGGAATTGGGTAATCTACTAAATCTGGATTAGAATTAGTATCGGCTAAACCAATCATTGGTAATTTTAAGCGAGTAGCTTCTTTAACTGCAGTAATATCTGAAACGATATCTAAAATAAATAAAGCATCTGGAACTTTAGTTAATTCAGCAACTCCACCCAATTCTCGAACGAATTTTTCAACTTTTCGACCGATTAATAATTGTTCTTTCTTTGTATATCGAGATAAAGTTCCAGCTATTTGTTCTTTTCGTAAGTCATTTAATTTTCGGAAAGTTTTTCGAATTTCATCAAAATTAGTTAATAATCCACCAACCCAACGGGCTGATAAATATGGGATTTCTTGATCTTTAGTCGCTTCATTAACAATTTCTCGAGCTTGCTTTTTTGTTCCCACAACTAATAATAATTTACCTTCTCGCCCTAATTTATTAGCAAATTCAGCAGCTTCTTTTAATTTTGCCTCAGATTTTTCTAAATCGATGATTTGGATGCCGTCTCGAGCTCCGAAGATATAACGTTTAGCTTTTGGATTGCCACGAGAAACTTTGTGTCCAAAATGAACACCTGCTTCTAACATTTCTTGCATTGATGGTACTGTAATTGCCATTGTTTTGATTTATTTCCAGAAGAAAGACGAAGAGAGACTCATCGTTTTCCTTCAACAACTCTAATGCTCGAATCTTCAGGAAAACATCAGCATTAGATGATTAGTTATGGAATTCTAACAACTTATAACGAAAAAATCAACAACTTGAATCCATCAAGCAATATTAATAACCTGTTAGTAAATTATTATGAGACGCATAGTGGAGAATTACAAAGATGAACTTTCACGACTTTGGGAAACAAGTCACTATTTACCTGCACATAAGAAGTCTAGTTTACCGACAGATAGTAAGTCAATTTTTGAAGCATATTTAAACTCTGTATCTTGTCAGCAATTTAAAGATCAATCCGAAACAGCAGAGTTTAAGCAACGAGTTGATAGACATCCATATCAATCATTTGATGCAATCTGTTCTGGAATTTGGGAACAAGTAGCATATACGTTTGCATCACTTAATAGTTGCCCTACTACCCGTATAGTATCTGGAAATAATGCTTTAGATTTTTTTAGGAATCTATTATTTCCTGACCTGCGAATCTGCAAAAACCCTTTAGGCTCAGATTGGTTAACATTAAAAAGTAATCCTGACTTTCTGGGTCTATCAAAGCATGAGCGAGGGGTTCCAATGATTACTGACTACTTTGAAGCTACATTGTCACACCCAAATATAAAACCTAGCTATTTTAAAAATAAAAGTCAGATATTAGTTGAATATTCACGTCGGTTTCCGAAAATTTTCTGTGATACTAATTTGGTATTTGCAGTCCCTAAATCTGTAAGTATTGATCCAAATAGATTTGATCCAAGTTGTAATTCCAAAACCAACTTATTGTTGGTGGAGATGACTCATGAAGAGTATTTTGAATCTATTGGAGAGTTCGCTACTGAATTAGAATACTTTGGTAATCCAGAGGCCTGGAAAAATTATATTGATAATAGAATCAATCATGCTCGCCGAAAGATTATGGTTTAATTCCTAATACCTAAGTCCCTTGCTCATCTGGGGGTTATATTTGCAGTTAATAACTCTCTAAGATGCTGTTATTTGCGCTCTAATTGAGATAACTTTTTATCAATCTTTTTCTCAGATTCTCGACGAGACAAACTGTAGTCATTCATATCAACTTCAATTGATTGAAAAACCGAAGGATCAACTTTCGCAGCTTCTGCAGCTATTTGTTGGCAAACTTGACGATAATGAGGTCGACCCTGAGGACCAGTTCGAAGTTCAACCATCCAGTAAATTGATCTGGCAGTTAATTTCATGTGCCAATGTTGGTAATAGCCAAAGGGAATAGCATATTGTGCTAAATAAGGAGACAATTTGGCTAATTGCTGATAAATAACAGCTGCCTTCTTAAAAACTTGATGGAATTGTTCCGCAAATTCTGATTGTTCAACCTCAGATTCTAAACCATAACCCCATTCCGTGGTAAAAGGAGGATGAACTTCAGTATTTTGACGATGACGATGGAGATCACGATAATCGCCCCCTCGTGCCCAAAGTGAAAATCGGTATTCAGCTTCTTCAAAAGCGCGTGGAACTTTGCGGAAACGAACTGCCTGGCGATTGGGCTGTTTATCCCCTAATTTTCGCTCAGACAAAATTTGTTGTAACCATTGGTTTCTCTTTTTAGCTGATAATTTAGTTAAAGCTTGACGAATTTGTCCGTAAGATTGATCAGTTGGGGCACTAAGAATAAAGGCCGCTAAAATTTCGATATCAGCATCTGGTGTTGATGTAACTAGTTTAGCCCATTTTCCAGCTTTAAAATCGAAAGATTTAACGGGCTTTAACTCTTTAGCTAAATCGATAGCTGTAGCTAATAGATTTGTCCGGTAGATTTGGACTTGAGCTCCCCGCTCTGTTTGAGGTCTTTCGACAAAGGAAGGAACAATTTGAGCTAACTCATTAGTGATGGCTTGACCTAACCACCTGTATTCACCAATTGGATAATCTAATAAACGGGCGATTAGATCTTCAAAGGCTCGACCGTTACCAAACATAGCGATATTATTTTGGGTAGCAAATGGTAATAGATCGCGGATATCGTCAAAACGTTTGGCCCCGCGTGAACCATTAAAAGCGCGATCAGTTTCATCTGCTTCTTGGGGATATCTTTGCTTAATATAATCAAGATAAGGTTCAGATATTTGAGAATAAAGATCAAATAATTGATCCATTGCTTGGCGATAAGCAGCTTCATATTTGCTACCTCGGATTTCACCGGGAACTAAATATTGATAATCACCATCGGCTCGTCGGTCAGAGAAACTGACATACCGACTAGATTTAACTAAAGGAGAGATCCCAATTCTTTTATTAACTATTTCTTCTAGAACTAAACTCGAAATACCTTCACAAAATAAATGGACTCCCCCTAGTTCTTCGATAGAATCATCTCCATAACCGGCTAACCAAATCTGGAAAAATTTACGGCCACGCTGCACATTTAATACTTTATCTAAACTGCCATGAGGAGAATTCAAAAATTCAATGTACTCTAATAGTTCTTGGCTCAAAACATTAGCTTGTTTCTGATCAGCTTTTGACAATTCGGCCCAATTTTTTTGTCGATCAGGATAAGCAATTGGTTTAATGTATTCTTCTAAAAACATCCGACGAATACTGTGAACTGATCTGCTGTATCTGGAAGATAAAGCTCCGATAACTTCTTCTGGTAAATTTCGAGCAATAAAAACTGGCTTATCAACATTGGTAAAAAAGGGCTTTAAAAACTTTAATTCGTCTTTAGTAAATTTTTCAGGGGTATAAGATGGCGCAAATTGCGATAAGTCTAAATCGTAGGGCAATGGATTGGCTTTATAACGTTTTTTAATTTTTAGATGTTGTGTAGGTTGCATCTATTTAAAATTCTTCCAATATTGGCTGGCAATAGGCATCGGATTTGCTGAATATTCATTGCGATATTTTTTAGTACCTAAAACTTTGGCTCCATATAAATGTTGAGCGGGTGAAGTCAAAACATTAAATCGGATTTGGCCAACTGGCATACCTGGATAAACGATTAACGGTTGCTCAGTTAAATTAGTAATCTCTAAAGTAATGTGACCATGAAAACCTGGATCAATAAACCCCGCAGTAGCATGAACTACTAAGCCCAGACGACCCAAAGAACTTTTACCATCAACATTGGCAGATAACTGTGGTGGCATCGACACCCATTCTTCAGTAACTCCTAAAATAAATTCTCTTGGATGTAAAACTGCACCCTTGTTTGGTGGAATAACTTCGTATTCCATAAAATCATCAATTGGCTTTTTCAAATCAATAGCACCATCACCAATTCTGCGTCGAGCAAAAACTAATATATTTTTGCCCAAATGAACATCAATTGATGAAGGTTGAATATTTAAAGGATATGGGGACTGAACATCTAGATAATTTTGCTCTAAAGCCAATTTAATATCTCGATCAGATAAGGTTCCGCCGCAATTAAGAAATGATAGATCTGTTGGTTGTTTAGGTTGAGCCATGTTTTAAATCTTTACTAAATCTATACGACAAGTTTGGTTTTTGCAAGTAACAAAAACTATTTGCTTAATATTTTTAGACTTTTGAGTTAACGATGATATCTTAGAATCTCAGATTGATCCCGGACTTGGTCAAAGTTGAATTGCCGACAATCACAGGGATTTTGGAGACAAGTTCTACATAATGGCCAATAACGTTCAACTACTGCTGACTGAAGATCGATATCTAACATATTGGCGACAGCGATAGTTCGCGCTGTACAATCAGCTAATTCTAACCGATATTCATGTTCAATCTCTGCACGGGAGATACCGGGCATCATAACTTTTCCTTCTTCCACAGTTACTAATTCACCAATCTCCGCGCTAAGCCGATTCATATTGTATTCCAAACCTTTTTGGCGATTATGTGGTCCATAAAGACGGCCTAAATGTTCTTGGTAATCCCGCAAACTCCAACTATGTTGGACACTAATGGGGTCAATATTACTTAATTGAGCAGCAAATCTTTTTTCCTGACAATTGCAAGGGAAATTACCACAATAGGCACAACCATTTAATGGATATTTAAGCATCATGCCATCATTAACAGAAACATTATTTATTCCGTGGGCAACACAAAAAATTCTAGAGATAATTCGAGCAGCTAAATGTTGTGACTCATGATGACCGAATCCCTGACGTTGACCATGCTGAAAATCATTAACTGCCATAGTCAGCATATTAATTCTACGGTTTCTACCAGGGAGCCAAACATTATTCCGTGGGCCATATAGCTCAACGAAATGTTGTTGTAGTTCATTTAAAGTATGAGGTGGGCGTGAAAGGGTTTCTAATCCCATATTATGGGGTATTATACACTGCTACTAAATAATTTAGATAGCTATTTGATTAATCTGTTTAATTTTTCGAATCGGGCCGACGAATTGACTGACAACTTTATATGCATTGTCACAAACTGTTTCTAAATCTTGATTAGCATCAATAATAGCCCAAGGATTTGTGTGATATTTTTGATGATTTTTCGCCATCTCGAGATAACCATTTTGACGTTTCTCTAAACCCTCTATTCTTGAATGATCAAAATAATTGGCATCAATCGATTTAGCTTGTTGAACACGAGCAATCCCAGTGGCGATCTCAACATCAAGTAATAAAGTGAGATCTGGCTTAACGCCATCAGTTCCAAAATTGTTAATCTGCTGAACTAATTCAAAATCTAAACCATATTCGAATGCTTGGTAAGCAAAAGAACTATTTTCGGACCTGTCAGAAATGATTATTTTACCTTGTTCTAAGGCTGGAAGGATTGTTTGAATAATATTTCTTCTTCTGGCCAGAATAAAGCCTAATAACTGACTTTTCGGATCATCTTTAATACTTGGAGAAAAGATTAATTGCCTCATGGCTTCGGAATATTCGTTTCCTCCTGGCTCTCGAGTAGTAATAACATCGTAGCCTTCAAAAGCTAATTTAACAGCTAATCTTTCTTGAACAGTAGTTTTACCAGAACCATCCCCGCCTTCTAAAGCAATCCAATAGCCTTGCTTCATTATTTTGATTTTTCCTTTTGATCGCTAGTTCCAAAGCCTCCCCGATTAGCCCTATTCATAGTGTCGACCTCTTCCCATTCGGCGATATCAATCCGCACAAAAGCAGCTTGGCCTAATCTTTCACCACGCTCGACGGTCACTGGCTGATTCTGAAAATTATAAAACTGGAGCAAGAGTTCATCTTCGTCACCACAAAAATCCTGATCAATAAAACCAGCAGTGCAGATTAAACCTTTTTTCTTAGCAGTACTGGAACGATCTTTGAGAAACAACATATACCCCTTAGGGATCTCGACAACAATATTAACAGGAATTCTTTCAACAGATTGGGGTGGTAAAACTACAGTGGTTCGAGCGATCACATCAAAAGCCACAGCACCGCTGGTGTGATATTCAGGCAGTGGTAAATCTTTATCAATTCGCTTTATCCGAACTTTCATGAGCTGGATACTACCCTACACTAGTCTAGTCGGAGTTTTCAATAACCAAGATGCTGATTACCACGCAAAAGATCAGCAGTTAAAGGATCTAAAAATGATCCGCGCACAGGATTTCTATCATACCTACGTAACCGTTCTTCTATCTGGCTTTTACTATTAGCGCATAAGTCATTGGCTAATAAATATGAATTCCAATCCAAAATCTCTATTACTTTTTCTAATATCTCGATTGGCCATGAAAGTAAATCGCCTTTAAAACCTTTCGGTAGAGTAATATCACCTACTAATTTGCCTTCGTCGGGAATGGTATATCCTTCTTCATATACAATTAATAGTCTTTTAACGCTAGCATTCGAAATACTGTCCAAATTATGAATAACACCTAACATCCGAGAACTGGTAGCGATATATCGATTAGGATTAATTACTAATTTTTTTAAAATAGACTGTCGTGATACATTTTCAAAAACATCAGGTGTAAATGGCTCAAGATCTTCAGCAGTTAATGGGGTATTCCAAAGTAAGCTTCGCTGCTTGGCTCCACCTGAAGAACGAAGCAAATATTTTTGCTCAGTTTGACCTTGATTAATTTTAACGCAGGTGGCAACGTTTAACAAAATATCTTTGTCAGAATCCGCCTCTTTAGGCAGTAAATACTGAATGTGACTCCCTATATCGCTTAAACCCGTTGATGAATAATCAATAGGGGTCATTAAAGGTGATGGAAAGTTATCTTTAACAAATCCAATCGGTACATAAGCAAATCGTTTAGCTGGTTCTTTTGGCATATTGGCCGATTATATATCTATAGGATAGTTGATGCAACTTTTAAAAATCCTTTGAATAATGGATGCGGATCTAAGGGGCGGGATTTCAATTCTGGATGAAATTGAGTGGCGATAAAGAATGGATGATCTTTTAATTCGATGACTTCTACTAATTTATTATCTGGTGAGGTTCCAACAACTGATAACCCAGCTTTCTCCATCTTTTTGCGATAAACGTTATTAAACTCATACCGATGACGATGGCGTTCTGAGATCTTACTTTTACCATATAAAGAACGACTTTTACTGCCTGCGGCTAAAACACAATCCCAAGCGCCCAATCGCATAGTTCCACCATATTCATTAGCTAATAACTTTTTCTCTTGATCTGGCATTATGTGAATAATTGGATCTTTAGCCTTTGGATCAACTTCAGTTGAGTTGGCATCTTTTAATCCCAAGACATTTCGAGCGAATTCAACACTAGCTAATTGCATACCATAACAAAGTCCTAAGTAAGGAATTTTATGTTCACGGCTATAGCGAATCGCTTCTAATTTACCGTCAATATCTCGAGACCCAAAACCACCTGGAACAATAATTCCTTGATATTCAGCTAACAAATCTGGATTTTTAATAACTTTGCTAGCATCAATCCAAGCGATCTCTGGTTTAATACCTAATTCTGCTCCTGCATGTTTTAAAGCTTCGATAACTGAGATATAGGAATCGGCTAGAGTGTAATCACCAGTCGCAAAATATTTCCCAACGATAGCAATTTTTAAAGTTTTTTTGGTGTTCTTAATATTGTTAACAAATTTTTGCCAATCAGCCATTTTGCTAGCCTTAGCTGGTAAATGGACTTTGGACAGTACTCTTTGAGTTAATTGTTGTTGATGAAAATTCAACGGTACGTCATAAACTGAGGCCACATCTGGTGCCGAGATGACATCTTCAGGTTCTAAACCGGTGGAGATGGCTAGTTTGCGGATTCGAGGTGCATCAAGCGGAGTTTGGGCTCGAGCTAAAATAATATCGGGTTGAATACCGACCGCATTTAAATCTCGGACCGACATTTGCGCGGGTTTACTTTTCATCTCGCCGATGGATGGGATAACTGGTAAATAAGTGATATGAATATGCGCCACATCTTCGGGTCGTTTTAACTTTAATAGTCGATTAGTTTCCAGGAAGAGCATATTTTGATACTCACCAGCAGTTCCACCTATTTCAATCAAAACTATATCGGCATTTTTACTTTTTCCAGCTAAATTAATCCGACTCAAGATCTCTTGGGTGATATAACTAACCACATCAACACATTCACCGCCATATTCGAGATTTCGTTCTTTTTGGATAACATTTAAATAAATACTGCCTTGAGTGGCAATACTATTTTTATTTAATGTTTCATTTAGGAATCGTTCATAATGACCGAGGTCTTGATCGGTTTCAGCACCATCATCCAGAACAAAAGTTTCGCCATGTTCAATTGGATTCATTGTTCCCGCATCGACATTTAAATAAGGATCCATTTTAAGAGGAACAACTTTATAACCTGCAGATTTTAAAAGTAGACCAATTGAGGCAACCGCGATGCCTTTACCAATACCAGAGATAACACCACCTGAGACAAAAATATATTTCATAAGATTCATGGGGGAGACATCATGCGCTCGCCTTAAAGGCTCCCGACCCCCATTTTTTAATGTTAATTTTTAACCAGCAGAGCTGAATTAAAAACTTATTACAACATTAACTTCAACGAGTCTAGCTGACTAACCAAAACCAATCAAGAGATTAAACTACAGACTATGTTAATATATGGTGTGCTTTGCCCACTAATTGATTAATCCACTACTTTGGACGTAAATGAGTTAACCAAAAACCAATCATAACTACAGACCACCAACCTATTTGAGAGATAAGTGTAGTTATGGTCATCACAATTTTTGTTTCTAAGGAAATAACTTGCTTTGGGTGTTTAGCTATTCCTGTTAATCGATTTTTCAGTAGATGTAACCAAATTCCATTGATCCCGAGTAATAAAACTAAATAAAACTTACTCTGAAGAGTCACCGATCTTGGCCAATGCCAATCAATAATCCAGAAACCGGTAATAATTGCCCCAAACCAACCTACCCAAATGAGCTTTTGTGTGATGTCAGCTACTGCCATCACTTCAGAGAGAGTTTTACGTTTTAGCAGCCATAATAGCCCGAAAGTATCAACTACAATTACAGATCCGAAACCGATTATTACTGATATTAAATGTAGAAAAACCTCAATTTTATCCATTAAGATTCAGATTCAGCAGAGCTCTTTTCAGTTCCTGGTTTTGTCCAAGTAGCATAATCACAGTTGGGATAATTTTTACAGCCATAGAACATTCGACCTTTTTTGGTCCGACGGGCAACGATTTCACCTTGATCTTTTGGACATTTAGCTTCGATCTTCTCCTCCATTGCCTCGGTATGTTTACACTCTGGGAATCCGGAACATGCAAAGAATTTACCAAACCTTCCAGTTCTAACCACTAAAGATTTGCCGCATTTTGGACAATTTCGATCACTCACTTCAACTTCAACTTTGACTTTTTCAGCAGTATCTCGGGTTTGGGCAATTTTTTGCTCAAGCGGTTGATAAACTTTACTTAAAGTTTGCTGCCATGGTTGCTCTCCTCGCGAAATAGCATCCAAATTTTCTTCCATTTCAGCGGTAAAGGTGTAATCAAAGGTTTCAGGGAAATGCTGGACTAAGAAGTCACTGACAGTCATACCTAAAGAGGTTGGCAAGAATTTTCTCTCCTGGCGTTCCACATAAAATCTTTCTTGAATCGTAGATAAAATCGGAGCATAAGTTGATGGGCGTCCAATGCCGAGCTCTTCTAGTTTTTTAACTAAAGTCGCCTCAGTAAATCGTGGGGGTGGTTCTGTGAAATGTTGTTCAGGCAGTAATTCTAATAATTCTAATCCTTGATTAACTGCTAATTGAGGCAAAATTTGTTGGCGATCTTGAGGTGAATCAGTTTGATTTCCTTCAGTATCTTCTTGAGCTTTATCAGTTGTGCCCTTATTAACACCGTAAAGTTTTAGCCAACCATCAAATTGAATAACTGAACCAGTGGCTTTTAATAAATATTCGCCAGCACTAACTTCGATGGTCGTTTGTTTGAGAACAGCTTCGGCCATTTGTGAAGCTAATAATCGCTTCCAAATCAATTCATAAAGTTTTTGATGATCTTTTGTAATATTGACTCCTTCAAGTGTCGCAGCTGTAACTGCTAGATTGGTGGGACGAATCGCTTCATGAGCTTCTTGGGCATTTTTAACTTTAGATTTAAATTGACGTGGAGTTGCCGGTAAATATTCTTTGCCGTAATTTTGAGCTAAATAGTCTCGACTGGCAGCCAAAGCTTGAGCAGATAAATTAACTGAATCAGTTCTCATATAAGTAATAAAACCTTGCTCATAAAGATTTTGAGCTAACATCATGGTTTTTTTAGCTGAGTAGCCTAATCTATTACCAGCAGTTTGTTGTAATGTTGAAGTAGTAAATGGTGCTGACGGATTTCTTTTTACTTCTTTTTCAATGACATTGCTGACTTGATAAGTTGCAGATTGCAATGCACTGACATGTTGATCCGCTTGCTCTTTGTTACTGACGACTAGTTTTTGGCCTTGGAATTCAACAACTGCAGCAGTAAACTTGGCAGCTTCAGCTTGTTTAGCTTCTAAATCGGCTTCAATACTCCAATATTCAATGGTTTGAAAAGCTTGTATCTCTCGTTCTCTCTCAACAATCAATCTTAAGGCAACTGTTTGAACTCGACCTGCTGAGAGTCCTCGTTTTACTTTTTCCCATAATACTGGAGATAATTTATAACCGACAACTCGATCCAAAACGCGACGAGCTTGTTGAGCATCAACTAAATTGATGTTTAGATCTCGAGGATGATTAAAAGCATCAATAATGGCATCTTTGGTAATTTCATGAAATTCGACCCGTTTAATATTCTCGGTATTTAAAGTAGTGGCTTTTTTAGATTTTGACTTAACTTCACCAGTCAAAATTTGCTGCAAGTGCCAAGCGATAGCTTCTCCTTCACGATCAGGATCTGTGGCGAGCCACAAATTTTTAGCTTCAGAAGCTAGTTTTTGGAGTTCATTAACTTTTTTTCGTTTATCGCGGGGAATAACATATTGAGGATTAAAATTATCTTCTAAATCTACCCCAAATTCTCCTTTTGGCAAATCTCGAATATGACCCATGGAGGCTTCAATTTTATAACCACTACCTAAAAACTTAGCTAGTGTTTTGGCTTTGGTAGGTGACTCAACGATGACAAGGTTATTCATAAATTGGCTATCATTAACACATTACATCATCCGACAGACCTGATGATAGATGCTAAATGTGCTTCCAAATATTGTAACCTTAGTGTCAAGAGGGGTTAGCGAGTAGGTTGCATTGCAGCTTTATTTAATGCTTCTAATCTATCCGTATTGATATTAGGACAATAAGGCTGGACAGCCTCTTTTAAAATACTTGCTCTGAAAGTTAATTTCTCATCTTTAAATGTTACTTCTGCAATATCTATTGAGTAAAAATGACCATGTTTAATGACTATATTTCCTTCTCCTCGAACACTACCAAAGGTTCCAATCCCAGTTGCTACATGACGAGTATCACTACCACCACTACTAATCATAATTTCTTTTGAAGTTTGTTCATCTCTAATAAAAACGGCTAATCCTTTTGGCTCTTGTCCTTTTATTCTTAAATCTTCTCCTTTGATAGAAACTCGAATATGTGCGGGGAAATTTGGAGTTTGTTCGACACAGCTGGTACTAATTACTGCTCTTGGAGCTGGGAACTCAGTTGCTGTTGGTAAAACTTTAGTGACTGAAGTTGGTGCTTCAACTTGTGAAGATCGGCTATTATCTTCGTGGATAGCACCTAAGGTAATTGCGCCTGCAGCCAATGTAACAGCTGCGGCTACTTGTCCGACTCTTTTAGCAAATTCTTTTGATTCCATGTATGAATAATAGCATTTTTTTAACAAAGTGTCAAACTATAGGACTAACAGGGTTTAATATTTACCTGAGATTCACCGATTTTTTTAATGGGTACTTGCCGATTATTTTCTGCTCTTGTTGCAATCAATAAAATCTTGATCGTTTCTTGATCTTTTATCTCTTCTCGCTTTTTAGAATCTAAAATACTCTGCCAATGCGCCTCAGTGCTTAATCTAAAAAATTCAGAACCAGCAGGTAGTACCCCTACTGGAATTGTTTTACCTCTCTCGTTAGAGAGAACTACATAAGTGTTTGTTTCTAAAGGTTTTACAAATGCTGAATTAATAGTATGAATTACTCTCGGCGCACTTGATCCTTGAACAGCAACTTTACGATAACAGGCTAAAGTATCTTCATTAATCATAATTGATTTTTCGGTTTTACTTTTAGCAATTATGGCTAAATCTGCTTCGATATTTTGGACTGATAATTGAGGCTGAAAATGTGAATATACACCGGCAACTGCAGCTGCAACTCCCAAACTAAAACCCGAAAAACCTATGAATTCTTTTGATAACATTGGCAGATTATAAACACTTTAATACTATGAGTCAATTAATTTAAGTAAGTCTGGTCGATAATGATTTTTTGACCGGGGATAAGCTTGCCCTCTAAAATTTTGGTGGATAATCTAGCTTCTAAGGTATCCTGAATTAGTCGACGTAGCGGCCTAGCCCCTAAAACAGGATCCACTCCCCTTTTAGCTAACTCTGAGATAAGTTCTTCACTGAATTCTACTGGATAGCCTTGCTGTAATAAATTAGCTTTAAGATCAACTAATTTTAATCGGACTATTTGTTTCAAATCAGCTTCAGCTAAAGGCTGGAATAAAACAATTTGATCAAAGCGATTAATTAACTCCGGTTTAAAAACTTGTAATATTTCCTGCTCAATTTGAGGTTTAATTTGATCTAGAGTCCGACCCTGAGATAAACCCTGAGTAATAGTTAAAGCTGCCACATTGGATGTAGCGATAATAATCGTCTGTGTAAAGTCGACTATCCGACCCTGATAATCTGTCAGCCGGCCATCTTCTAGAATTTGCAAAAATAGGGTTAATATCTTCGGATCGGCTTTTTCAAACTCATCGAGTAAGATCAGACTATACGGATGTTGGATAACCTCCTCTATTAAAACTCCCGTTTGCTGCCCGGAACCAACTAGCTGACCGATACTGTCTGGGGATTGATATTCCGACATATCCAATCGTAAAAATTTACCTTTTTGTTGAAAATATAAATCCGTTAAAACTTTAGCCAATTCAGTTTTTCCAACACCAGTTGGACCAACAAATAAGAAGGAGCCTATCGGACGCTGCTGATCTCGTAGACCTGTAGCACTCCGACGTAATGTATTGGCGATGGCTGTCACAGCATAGGTTTGGTCGATAAATCTTTGATGAATCAGATCCTCCAAATTAAGCAGTTGCTGTTTATCTTCAGACGCTAATTCCGTAACTGGTAATTGCCTGTTAGTTGATAAAATCTGTTTAACTAAATTACTGGTTAACCATGCCTGTTTTTGATTTAAACATTGTTCAATACTATCTTCGTATAAACCCAAGGCACTATCCGGCAAAACTAAATCATGGATTAATTGATGACTTAGCTGAACTATTTGTTGGAGCGCAATTAGCGTAATTTTGAGATTAACTTTTTGTTCCAATTTAATTGTTAAAGCGATTAATAACTGTAGCGTTTCCTCAACAGTAGCTGGAGGAAAATCAACTTTCTTAAATAAATGAGCAAAATTAGCATTACGTTCAATGACTCGTTGATAACTTGATAGATCACTCGTGGCTAAGAATTGAATTTTATTTGATTCTAAATAGGGTAGCATTAAGCCAAAAAGATTTAATTGCTGGCCGACCTGACCTAATCCAAGGATATGAATATCATCAACAAAAACAATAATATTTTGAGAAAAAATAACTTCATCAAAAAATTGACTTAAACGATCTGCCAACTGTCCTTGGCTATTAACTCCTGCTAAAAGCCGGTTAAAATCTAACTGAACTATTCGTTTAGTCGCTAAACTTGAGGGAGCATTACCGTCGACGATCTTCTGAGCTAAGAATCTAGCAAGTGATGTTTTCCCAACACCAATCGGTCCAACTACTAAGGCATTAGAATTGGCATTTGAGGCCAAAATAGTTAATAACTGATTAATTTGATCTAGTCTACCAGCATATTCACTAAAATCTCCGGATCGGATTTGATGAGTTAAGTCGATCGAAACCTGATTCACAGTTGGAGTTGGCACCGCCATCCATCCTCTATTAGTTCCCTTCAGATGATAAACCTGATAATTCTTATCCCAAAGTGCGACCCCATGACTAGCTTTTCTAGATAACTGAATTAAGTTCCAAGCCAATAAGAAATCAGCCGGTTTTAATTTATATTTAATTAACTGATCAGGAAATGTTTGATCATTCAAAATTAAAGCTAAATAGAAGTCTCCAGCTGACAGGTACTGGCTGTGATTATTTTTAGCAAGAGTAATCGCAGCCTGGTAGATAGGTTGAGGATCAGCTGGCCATGTTGGTTGGGTAATATTTTTAGGATCAAGTTCTAGACGTTGATAAAGTTCTTGAACATCAGATGATTGTAATATCGATTCGATTTTTAGATCTTGTGATCTTAGTTTAGTTGCTGACCATAATTGTGTTGGTTGTGTGATCTCTTCAGCGGTCAGTTCTGGATGAGATAACCAATTAACAACAAAAATAATTAAGCCTAATCCTCCGATCGCTACTCCTAATAATCGCCATTCTGGAGCGAATAATAGAACTGGCCAAACTAGCCAGACAATTAACATCAAAATAATAATTAAACTAACAATAAAGTAAGCAAAGATACCCGTTCCAATTCGAATTAACCGAAAACTGAAACTCATCAACCGACCGATAATTGTGGAATCATGAAATAAGGGGACGAAAAGTAACCGCCACATCAAACTAACAGCTAAATCTTCTTCAACTGTGGCGATAACATTCTTCCAAAGACGAAAGAAAAATTTAAAAGAATCAAAATACCAATACTTAACTAAACGCACGGGCAGCATATATTTTAAGAATACTCAATTAGTAGTTTTTTTGATAGGTCTGACTACCAATATTACTGATTTGGCCCGCTAATTCTAATTTGATTAAACAACTATTTATTTGATGAATTGGCAGCTTTAAATGCTGACAGAGTTGATCTGCAGACCAGGGTTCATCGGTAATTAAATTTAAGATTTCTATCTCCTGATTTGATAATTGGAGTTTTGTTGAGTTCGATGACTTTGATAAATGTAAATCAGTTAATAAATCACTGATTGAACTAATAAAATTGGCACCATTTTTAAGTAGTTGATTGGTCCCAGCAGATTGTCCAGCATTAATCGGCCCGGGCACTGCGTAGACTTCACGCCCATATTCTAAGGCAACTTTGGCAGTGATCAATGATCCTGATTTTAAGGAAGCTTCAGTGACAATTATAGTTTGACTAAGACCAGCGATAATTCGGTTTCTAGCCGGAAAATTACCAGCAGTTGGTGATTGATCCGGCGGATATTCACTAATAATCGATCCTCCATTAGTAATAATCGAGTCAGCTAATTGTTGATTTTCAGAGGGATAAAGTTTATTTAAACCACTACCAAGGACAGCTATCGTTGGCTTTTGAGCAGACACTGCAGCTTGATGTGCAATGGTATCAGCACCATAAGCCAATCCTGAAACAATGGTGGCTCCAGCTTCGACTAAGGCTTTAGCAATTTGTTCAGTAACTCCTCTACCATAACTGGTTAATTTTCGACTCCCGACTACAGAGATGGTCGGTTTTGGCCATTTTAATGTCCCCTGAAAATATAAAATAATCGGGGCATCGGGTATGGCTAACAAGGATTCCGGATAGTCTATATCACCGAAAATAACCGCTTTGATCTTGGAATCATTTAATTTCTGACAGTAATGCGCTGGATCAAAAGACTTTTTATGTTCTTGAAGTTGTTGAATTAAAGATGCAGGGAAACTGAGGCTTTGTAATTGAGATGAGGAAGACTGCCAAGCAGATAGTCCAGTTGGAAAATTAGCCATGAGTTGAGCTAACCGGACGCGGCCGATCCCAGGAAGGGCATGTAAGGCTAACCAATAGCCTTGATCCAACATGGCCGGATTGTAACCAAGCTTTATCAAATAATCAAGCTAATCACCTTGAAGTAAAGTACTAGAAGCTGTGGCTGTCGGAGTTAAATCTTTAATTAGTTGTTGTTTATCTGGGGAAAAATACCAGCGGAGAATCTCTCGAGCCACTGGACTGGCATTGGTCGAACCTTCACCACCTGATTCAATTAAAACAGTCACCGCAATCTCTGGCTTATCAGCAGGAGCATAGGTGGCATACCACGCGTGGGTGCGATTATCTGGATGGCCATACTCCGCGGTTCCAGTTTTACCAGCGGTTTTAATCGGAAAATTAAAAAATGGCCAGGCAGTTCCACCTGTTTGCGGCACTTGTTCTAAAGCAGTTTTAATTAGTTGGTAATACTCTGGCGCATATAAGGGTTTCGATCCATCATAGTTATATTGTTTAACAGTTTTTCCAGACGGAGTAGTAATCTTTTGAGCTAAATGAGGCAAATATTGAACACCATTCATAGCCACAGCTGAGATCATACTTGAAACTTGTAACGGTGTTGATAAGACATAACCTTGACCGATCGACATATGTAACGAATCCCCGGGATACCAAACCTCACCAATATTATCGATTTTCCACTGATTATCCGGAATTAAACCTGCTTCCTCGCCAGGGATATCAATACCAGTGGTCTTACCAAAACCCATTTTTTTGGCTTCATCACCCATAATTTGCTCTCCAACTTGTTGACCGAGATGATAAAAGAAAATGTCATTTGAACGTTTTAAGGCTTTGACAACATCGACGCCCCCCTGTTCTTTGGCTCCATGTTGAGTGTAATACCAATTGGCGAAACTATATGGACCCAAATACATAATTCCGGTGTCCTCATACTGAGTTTCGGGAGTGATTCGACCACTATTTAAACCAGCGAGAGCAGTTAAAACTTTGAAAGTCGATCCTGGGGGATAAATACCGCCGATTGCTCGATTTAAGATCGGTGAATTAGAATTAGCAAAAGCATCTGCTAATTTTTTACTGTCGAAGGAAGGATATGACACCATAGCTAAAACTTGACCATTTCGCGGATCCTGAACCACAACAGCGCCGCAACAAACTTTATCTTTACCTTTTTCGATCTCTTTTTTTAACTGTTCAAAAGCCACTTTTTGAAGTTCAGCATCAATTGTTAAATAGATGTTCTGTCCAGGGGTCGGCAGATTTTTACCTAAGGTCCCTAATTTATTTCCCGCGGCGTCAACTTCGATAATTTCACCGCCATCAGTACCTCTCAATACTTTCTCGTATGATTGTTCAATTCCTCCTCGACCAATATTATCCCCCGGTTTGTAGTTTTGATAAACAACTTCTTTTAGTTCATCAGCACTAATTTCACTAATATATCCGAGTAAATGAGAACTGACCTCTCCATACGGATAGTATCGTAAATTATCGATTTCAAGATCTTTTAGCCGCGGATCATTATTAACCTCCATTAAAATTCCTTCATCTCTGGTTAAATATTTTGTTTGACCTGAACCTGAAGCATCAAGTAATCGATAGCCCGGTTCGTTTTGAGCCAAAATCTTGCCGTTTCGATCATAAATAACCCCCCGCGGGGCGTGAATTGCTCGAACGGCAATTCGATTACTATCTGCTAAGCTATGATTTCGTGAACCTTCAGCAATTTGGAGATGGAATAATCTAGTAGCTAACATAGCAAAAGCAAATAAAAATCCAATGATTAAAAATAATTTATGCCAATCACTTAGACTAGCACCAATAGCAAGAGTTTGAGTTTGCTGTGTGACTAAAGTATCTTGCCAATCAAGTGCGTCTCTGGCTTTTGATAAATGTTTAGTTGATCGAGAAACCCTCTGAAATTGATCTTTAAAGGCTTTTCCAAATTTGAAACTTTTTGCTGCCATAATGGTTTATCTTACTCTTAACTTAAGATCAGAATCACTAAATAATCTTTGGTCGATGATTTGCCAAATAATCCAGAAAATTATTAATAAAATTACTTCGATGGCTAATAAAGGATAATTTCCGGGTGTTCCTAACCACCAATTTTCAAATAATCTTAAAGTAGTAAATATGACTGCTGCTAAGGGTAAAATTAATAAGAAATTGGAAGACGGTAGATATTTAAGTAGATGACTTGCTTGGACAGCTAATAAAAAGAGTATTGGATAAATTCCCAGATTACGGTTAGATAATAAACCTAATAATAACCCGGCAAAAAGAGCATAATAATAGCTACTAATTTTAACTCTGGTAATTGCAATGGTGACCATAAATATAAGCGCTAAGTTAGTAGGCACAATAGTTGTTTGAATTAAAGTCAATAAAATTATTATTAAAATAATGGTTTTCATAGTTAATTAGTAATCACAAAAACAACTGTTAAATCTGTTAAATCAAATCCTGGATCAATCTTAGCTTGTTTAAATATTTCATTATCTTGACCAATAATTTCGGTGACTGAACCTAAAACTAAACCTCTTGGTAACTGACCCTCGGTCCCTTCGGTATAAACAATATCGCCAACACCTAATGGTTCTTTATGTAAAACTCGATCTAAAAGAATTTGAGCTCCAAATTGACCGTAGACTAAGCCTTTAGCTCTTCCATCAACATTGGATATGACTGCTGAGATTTTAGAATCTGGATCTGAAGTTAAAATAACTGAAGATTTATTAGCAGTTACTTCTTTTACAACACCAACTAAATTATTTTTGTAAACCACAGCCATGCCCGCACTAATACCATCATTACTCCCACGGTCTAAAAGCATATAACGACTTAATCCAACAGGTCTGGTGGCGACAGTTTTAAAAGTTAATGGATTTAAGGATTGTTGTTGGTCAATTAAACTCTCAATCTCACTCAGCTTAGTTCTTAATCCAGAATTTTCCGATAGTAAACTAGCTAGTTGTTCTCGCAAGGCCTTGTTTTCTTGAGAGGCACGTCGTTGCAAACTAATAATTTCAAATTGATCGCCAACAGTAGCACCACTACGATAAAAACCATATTGAATCGGAGAGGTAATGTACTGAATTGCTGATTTAGGAAGTGATAATAAATTAACAGAATCAAATCCAAAAATAATCGCTGAGAGTATTATACAAATAGCAAAAATTCTAAGTTCGGCGAATTGGACTTTCACGCTGCTATTTTACTCTATAACCAACTAGTGAACAACCAGAGTGATTGACATCTGCTTTAATCCTAAGTAATGTAACTATCAAAGAATGGAACGATTAATCTCACGCGATCGAACTATTATCCCTGCTGCTGATGAAGATTCTTTAATCTCTTTAGATAAATTATTAGATATTACTGGAAACATTCCTCAAATTGAGGCCATTAAAATTGGGGCTGCTCTAGTTGAATCATACGGACTTCTTCCAGTCGTAGATAGAATCAGAACAAAACAATCTAATTTAAAAATTATTTATGACCGTCAAAAAGCTGGTAGCGATCCTGCACACACTGTAGCAGCAATGATGAAAAACTACCGCCAAGCAGGTATAGATTGCGTAATTATCTTTCCATTTGCCGGCCCTCATTCATTAGAAGCTTGGGTTAAAGAGAGCCATGACTCAGGAATTATTCCCATGGTAGGGGGAGAAATGTCAGTTCCAAATTACCTTGAAAAAGATAATGGATACATTAGTAATAAAGCCCCAGATAGAATTTATACTCAAGCATTACAGCTAGGAGTTCAACATTTAGTTGTTCCAGGAAATAAACCAGAACGAATTGGATTTTATCGCCGTCTTACTCAAAATATTACTTCAGAAGAAATTGATTTTTTCTCACCAGGGTTTGGTGCTCAATCAGGGAATATCCGTGAGGCTAATATTTTATCTGGAAAACGATTCCACCCAATTGTTGGACGGACTATTGTAAATGCTGAGAATCCGCATGCTGTAGCAATAGCATTAATCAATCAGTTAAATGAGCACTGAAATTTTTACAAAATCGCAAAAAGCGTTAGCTTGGCAATTACTGACCCTTGAAACAGAGGCTAAAGTTCGACGACGTCAGACTCAAGCTGATGGCAGTTATCAATTTACCGAGATTGTTCGCCCAACTAGTCCGATTGATTTTCCGGAAAATGATCAAGAATTTGCTTTAGATGCTCATCGTCAAAATCCAGCACTCGCTTTATCACCCATTTATATTAATTTAAGAAATTTACCTGAATGGTTATATGACAGCATTGGCAGGAATTTAGCAGCTCTCAAGCTGAATCAGCCTGCTGACTTATGTGTAGGACTTCCAAATGCTGGGTTATCTTTATCTAGAGCCTATTCAAAAGCAACTGGGGGTGATGTTCCAAATTTAGAAATATTAGATAAGGTTATGAATGAGAATCAAGCTGATTTTCGAATTAAACCTGGCATACCAGAAGGTAACGGCCAAACCGCAGTTATCATTGATGATGTCATTACAACAGCTGGAACAAAATTAAAGGCAGCAAAGATATTACGGGCTTACGGATTTAAAGTGCATGATATTTTAGTTTGTGTTAATCGAGCATCAGATTTATCTTTATTAACGGAGGAGTCTCTCCAAGTAAATTCGATTTTTGAAATGATGCCTTTAATGGATTTTTATTTAGAGAAAAGTATAAAAGTTAATCAGCAACGCTATGATGCAGTTAAAAAGTATTTACAATCATAGATTATTTTAAGCCACCGGTAACTCTAACTTTGGATAAAAGATCGATATTATCTAGTACTTTTGTACAACCTCGGACCACAGTAGTTAATGGATCTTCAGCCACAAACACTGGCATCTTTGTTTCATCAGAAATTCGTTTATCTAAACCTTGAACCAACGCTCCTCCACCAGTTAATAAAATTCCTCTCTCTAAAATATCTGATAATAATTCTGGGGGTGTTTCTTCTAAAACTTGATGAATTTCATCAATTATTTGATTAATGGTCCCAGCTAAAGCTTCTCTGATTTCTGATGTTGAGACCTTTATAGATTTTGGTAAACCAGAAGATAATTCTCTCCCACGGACAATTGATTCTTTTTCAGTTTTTTGAGGGATAGCATTCCCAAGTTCGATTTTAATATCTTCAGCAGTTCTTTCTCCAATAATTAAACCGTAACGCATTCTCATGTAATTAATAATATCTTGATCCATTTCATCTCCGGCGATTCGTAAAGAACGATTTAAAACCATACCGCCCATTGAGATAACGGCAATTTCAGTAGTACCCCCACCAATATCGACGACAAGATTACCCTCAGGATCTTCGATCTTTAAATCCGCACCAATCGCATCAGCCATCGGTTCTTCGATCAAATAAGCTTCTCGAGCTCCAGCGGACAAAGCTGCATCTTGAACTGCTCGGCGCTCGACTTCAGTCACTCCAGAGGGAATACCAATAACGACTCGAGGTCGAGGAATTTTTGGCCATCTACCAGGTGTTTGATGCACTTTTTGGATAAAATGTCGCAACATTGCTTCAGTAGTGTCAAAATCTGATATCACTCCATCTCGAAGAGGACGAATCGCTTCAATAGCCGCTGGCGTTCGACCAATCATCCGTTTAGCTTCTATACCTATGGCTAAAGGCTGGCGAGTTTTTTTATGAATAGCAACAACCGAAGGTTCTCTAATTACAATCCCTTTACCACGCACGGAAACAAGGGTGTTTACAGTTCCTAAATCAATACCAATATCGTGAGAAAAAAGTTGCCAAAAGCGACTAAGCATACAGTGAGGAGTTTAACACAAAGTTTAGGATCAGTGTAGGCTGTGAAGGAAGTAGTTGAGTCTTTTTATCTGAAGCTGACTAAAATTGACAAGCCTTCTATTTCTTACCTAGCGACGGTATAATGCTATTCATGCAAATGATTTTGAGCGGCTGTTTTTATTTGCTATTTGCCGTTACACCACTAATTTTCACCTCATATAATCACGAATTGTTCGAATACAACAAAATGATGTTTGTGTATTTGATGACAATTTTAGTTCTTGGAACATGGGCTATAAAAATGCTCAGAGCTGGAAAGATTATTTTTAGCCGAACACCTTTAGATATTCCAATATTAGGATTTTTAATCGCTAATATCATTTCTACTATTACTTCAATCGATATGCATACTTCGATTTGGGGCTACTACACACGTTCGAATGGCGGATTGCTGTCGACATTAGCTTATCTGAGCTTATTTTATGCTCTAGTTTCAAATTTCAATGCCAGTCAAATTTGGAGATTTATCCAAGCCAGTTTATTTGGTGGTCTATTAGTAGCATTGTATGCTATTCCCGAACATTTTGGAGTCTCCCCTTCATGTGTAGTTATTTATGGCCAGTTTAATGTTTCATGTTGGGTACAAGATGTACAGGCTCGAGTCTTTGCTACTTTTGGCCAGCCGAATTGGTTAGCTGCATATTTTGGGATGCTAATTTTTCCAGCAATCAGCTTATATCTTACAGCTAAGGATAATTGGTCCAGAATTTATTACTACACTTTAATTTTGACTTACTATTTAGCATTCACTTTTACTTTCTCTCGAGGTGGAATGCTGGGCGTGGTTGGGGGAATTGTAGTGATGGTGATTGGACTTGCTGGTTTAATTAAATTTAAAGAAAAGGCTTTACCAAAAACAGAGTCATCATCAGGATTAATAAAAGCTGGATTAACAGTAATGGGAATTCTATTGGTAGTAAACTTAGTTTTTGGATCTGCTTGGACCAGATTTAAATTAATTGCTGAAGCACCACAACTACCAAAATCAACAGCAGCAGCTACTACACAGCTAGAAACAGGTGGAACTGAGTCTGGTCAAATCCGATTAATTGTTTGGAAAGGCGCATGGGAGATCTTTAAACATTATCCATTATTTGGATCTGGAGTTGAAACCTTTGCTTATTCTTATTATCAATTTAGACCAGCTGAACATAACTTAGTCTCAGAATGGGATTTTCTTTATAACAAAGCTCACAATGAATATTTAAATTATTTAGCCACTACCGGTTTAGTCGGTTTTATAACCTACATGGCGATTATAGCGATGTTTGCAAAAGTACTATGGAATCATTTTAGAAATATGTTGAAATCAAAGGTGGAAGATCAGCATCATGCTATTAATTTGATGGTAGTCGGATTAGTGGCGGCTTATGTTAGTTATTTGATTCAGAATATCTTTGGTTTTTCAGTGGTGATGATTGCATTACTTTTCTACTTAATACCCGCAATGGTGTTAGTCTTAACTGGCCAAACTCAGCCAATTCAATTTGGTAAAGAGTTTAAGACATCTAAAATATTTAAACGGCTATTGTATTTAGTCCTGACGATCTTTATCGCTTGGTTAGTCTTTTATGGATTATTAACTTTAGTCCGACTTTGGCTTGCAGATAGTAATTATGCAAAAGGATCAAATTATTCAGATTCTGGCAACCCTGGTAAAGGCTATAATTTAATCTTTAATGCAACTGAACTTAATCCACGAGAGCCTTTATATCAAATCGATTTAGGGTATAACGCTGCCTCAGCAGCAGTAGTTTCAGAACAAGAAGATGCCAGCTTATCGGCAACTTTAAAACAAATTGCTATTACTGAAACCGAAGATGTTTTAACTAAACATCCTAAAAATATTTCTCATTTTAGAACTGCGATTAGAACTTATTATGATTTATCTAGCATCGATCCTGAATATAATCAAAAATTAGTCGATATCTTTGACCAGGCTATTAGTTTAGCGCCAACTGATGCCAAGCTGCTTTACAACAAAGGTTTAATTTTAGGTCAATTACAACGAATACCTGAGGCAATTGAAACTTTAAAGCGATCAGTTGCTCTTAAGCCAAACTACCGTGATGCTCAATACACTTTGGGAGTCTTACTAAAAGAAGTGGGCGAAGACCAAGCAGCTTTAGAGCAGATGGAAATTGTATTGAAATTGATTCCAAATGATGAAGAAGCTACCGAGAAGATCGCCGAGTGGAAAAAGTAATTAATCCTTAAATTTTGAATGAAAAAAATCGCCTCAATTATTGATGATGTTAAGCATAAAAACCGCCCTAAAAATCTGAGTACAGAGTTTCAAGTTTATGGTGTTTATTTGTGTGAAACTTTAGGAGATACTGAGCACTATTCTCTTTATATGAAATTAGCTAAAGTGACTCCTCGGTTTTTACTGGAAGAAGCTTTATCGTTTGTAAAAGGCTATACCGCGGCTAAAAATAAGCCACGAGTGTTTATGTGGAAATTAAAGCAACTTAAAATAGAAGCTGCTAAAGGTTGATATTTGTGCCTAACGAGCAATTTTGTTAGAATTGACTACATGAAAGTTGTTCAAGCCCCTGATGATCGATTAAGAATTAAATGTAAGCCTATTAAAAAGGTGACACCTGAGTTAATGCAAACTATCAAAGAGATGGTTAAATTAACCAAAACTTTTGTTGATCCTGAAGGCGTGGGACTGGCTTCAACCCAGATCGGTAATGATCAACAATATTTTGTCGCCAAAATGGATGGCGAGAAATTTAAGCCTTTTTTTAATCCCAAAATTTTAAAATACTCTAAACAAGTAAAACTTTACTTCGAAGGCTGTTTATCATTGCCTGATTATTACGGCGAGATTAATCGATCAACTTGGATTGATGTTAGCTATATGGATCAAAATGGTAAGAAGGTAGATGAAAGATTAAAAGGTGTTCCAGCCTGGATTTTTCAACATGAGTTTGATCATATTAACGGCAAGTTATTTGTAGACCATGTTTTGGAACAAAAAGCACGTTTTTTCCGAGTAACGGGTCATGATCAAGCCGGTAATGAAATATTTGAAGAGCTAAAATTGGTTGATTAATTTATCTATGAAACCATCGATTATTTTTTGGGGAACCCCTGACTTTGCCGCTAATATTCTTCAGCAATTAATTGATGCTGACCAATTTAATATTTTAGCGGTTGTAACACAACCAGACAGACCAGTTGGAAGACATCAGGTAATGACACCATCAGCAGTTTCAGAGATTGCTGATAAATATAAAATCCAAATTTTAAAACCATTAAAGTTAAATCAAGACTTTATCGACCAAGTGAATAGTCTTGGCCCAGTCGATTTATTTGTGGTAACTGCTTATGGAAAAATTATTTCTCAGGCCATTTTAGATATCCCAAAATTTGGGGCAATCAATGTTCATCCATCACTATTACCAAAGTATCGCGGGGCTTCACCAATCCAAAGTGCATTGTTAAACGGTGATTCAGAAACCGGGGTATCAATTATGTTAATGGATCATCTAATGGACCATGGGCCAGTATTAAATACAAGTCAGTTTAGCCTATCGGAAAAGTATAATTACGTATTATTGAGTAAAGAATTATCAGAGCTTAGCGGACCACTATTAATCAAAACTATTGATGAATTTTTAAATAAAAATTTGCAACCGCAACCCCAAAATCATGAATTAGCAACTTTCTGCCAAACTATTACAAAAGAAGATGGTTATTTCGATATAGAAAATCCTCCATCAGCTGAAAAATTGGATCAGATGATCCGAGCATATTATCCTTGGCCTAATGCTTGGACAAAATGGCAAGGAAAAATTGTTAAACTTTATCCTGAGCAACAAGTTCAAATGGAGGGTAAGAAAATTGTTAATTTGTCTGAGTTTTTAAGAGGCTATCCAGAATTTCCGTTAAAATCGCTTATCTTTTAAAATTGCACTAATCTGTTGCCACAATAAGGAATCTTCTGGTTGACCATTGCTAGCTGTTGGGCGATATTTTGGAGGTTCTATTCCTCCACCTTGATTAGGTTTGATCGGAGTCTCTTTAGGCGGCGTGACAACACTTGTGGCAGATCTTTCAAATAAATCTTTCATACTAAACTAAGCTTGAGTTGAAGGGGCTTCGGTAACTTTAGGAGCTTTTGGCTCAAATGTATATAGAGATTTTACTAACCGTAAACATTTGGTACAGAATTTTTTACCTTTAAAGACGTGTAAGTTTGGTTTTTGGGTTCTTTTTGAGATCTGCGCACGTAATGGCCACTCAGATGCACCTGAGCTACCTTTCTTGTGTCGTGACCAAGTAATTTTGTGTGGACGCTTTCCACAATTGACGCACATTAACATAACTGAAGGATTATAACAGAAAATCAGGCTGATCGTCTAGCTGTAAAATGTTTCGGTGGTTTGACAGTATTTTTAGATAACTTATAATCAGCTAATGGATCCGATTATTTTATCTGCAGCAATTGTTATTTTACTATTTTCAGTAATTGTTCATGAAGTGATGCACGGTTATGCCGCTTTAAAATTTGGCGATAGAACTGCTGAAAATGCCGGTCGGTTAACACTTAACCCAATTCCGCATATTGACCCAATAGGAACCGTTTTAGTGCCATTGTCGCTTTTCATATTAGGTAATGCTTTAGGGACTGGTGGCATTTTATTTGGCTGGGCAAAACCAGTGCCTGTTAATCCGTTAAATTTTAGTAATATCCGCAAAGGTGAACTAGTGGTTTCAGCAGCTGGTATTTTGGCTAATTTAGGATTAGCTCTAATTGCATCAATTTTGATGAGACTATTCTTTAATTTTGAAAACCCACAAGTGAGTATGATTCTTTATAGTGCGTTAAGTATTAATGTCTCTTTGGCAGTATTTAATTTACTCCCAATTCCACCTTTAGATGGATCAAAAATATTGATGTCATTGCTTCCATATGAACAAGCCCGAAGCTTTCAAAAGGTAGAACAATATGGTCCATTAATTTTATTGGGGTTATTAATGATGCCGGGAGTAAAAGAAATTTTTAGTACTTTTATTAGCCTTGTAACTGGCGCAATTAAAGCTTTTCTACTCATTGGTTTCTAACTAAACTATTACCAAATATTCGGCATAACTTCGGTTTTTTCTATTGACAGTCCTCGACTAATTTGCTAATCTAAACGAGTACTGAAAAGTACAAAGTAGATGAATTATTTAGCAGTAAGGCTAAGTAATTTTTGCCTGCTGGTTCGTTACTTTTGGGGAAGAATTTTCCTTCACATAGTTTTCAACCCACGGGTTCTCGAAGTTTCTGACAGCCTTGGCTGAAAGAACAGAGTTCCCACTTAATTTTAAGGGGGAGAAACCTCAAAATACGGCCGGGAGGCAGTTATTATCTGTCCATTGGTTTCGTAAATCCACTCGCTTTTAGCGTGTGGATTTTTTTATATAGATATTAGCTTTTTCCTATTGAGTATTATTGTAAGATAAGCTAATATGGCTTAATTGTTTGCCGAGATAGCTCAGTTGGTAGAGCGCCACTTTTGTAAAGTGGATGTCCGGGGTCCGAGTCCCCGTCTCGGCTCCCTAATTATTTGATATATTTTATTTTCGGGTATGTGCGGTTACGCAACTTAGTTAGCTAATTTTATCCTCATTCGTCTAATTATTCCTAAACAAAGTTACAGTAATTTAACTGTTCTCAAAATGAATTTTTTTTTGTAGAATACTTTGAGGCTTATCATTTAGATAAGACACGCCGACATGGCTCAGTGGCAGAGCACGTTCTTG
>CAYTXH010000002.1:56973-65877 GCA_964441115.1 uncultured Gammaproteobacteria bacterium
TTCCCATTGTCGGCTCCGAATATTATGGCCTAGCAGTTTTTGGATTTATCCAGTTATTAGGCATATTAACAACTATTACCCCATCTCTGGTTAATAAATATTCTAGGGCAGTACTGATTGCCTGCCTTTGTCCTGGAGTAGCTAGTAGTTCAAAACTTGGTTTAGCCTTATATCTAAAATAAGCATCAATGATATCCTTCCATTTAATGCCTAGAATTTTATAGTTTTCCTCAGCAGATTTCGACGGGACAATCTTGGAAATAATCTCTTTGGCTTTCGAACGGGCATCATATTCAAATGGACGACCATGAGTACTTTTAAATATCGACAAGTAAACATTTAAGGCATAACTTCGGGCATCATTTTCTTTAGACGACATAATTCGCACAATTTCAGCGTTTGATTTACCATCTGCACGAAGTTGCTGCGCAATTTGAGCATCCATCGCCATCAAAATACCAAACTCAGAGTATATTTGAGTCTCATAAGTTAAATTGTTCCAGTTGTAACTACCCCCTGTGGGTCCAGCGTTATACATCATCATCGCCCGGGATATAATCCGAACATCATATGGATTGTTCTTAGCAATATCTGGAAGTAATTTTTGGGCTTGAGTTAAACAAGAATTAACGAAAAAGGCCATGCCCTTTCGGCCATTATTAACCGGATCTTGCATATATTTTTCCTGAGCTGCGGGATCAGTGATTTTCAACCGGGCAAAATCCTGTTCAAAATGGTGTGGCATCACTTGAAATAAACCTCTAGCTCCTGCTGACGAGACTAAACTTAAATTACCTCCAGATTCAATAGACATAAATGCTGCTATCAAATTGGGATTTATTTTAAATTCATCGGAAAGGTTATAGATTAATCCTCTGTGCTGAAGGATAGATGGAGCAAAAATCGGTAGAAGTTCTGGTTTAAAATTCGGATCATTGGACCATTCTCCTAAAGCATTTAAATTAACCAATACTTTTTCAGGTACAGCAGGCAATGAATATGTTTCTAAAGTAATGCCGACACTTGAAGCAGCTTTATCCATCTCTGGATTACCAAAGGAGACACCGGAATAAGGAACTACTGCAACCTCAGTTTTTGGCGGTTTAAATGGCACACTAATGGAGGCAGAAGCTTTAGGTAGTTGTGGCGTTTCTAATTGATTATTGGCTTTAATACCGCCAATAACTAATCCAATCATTGTTAAAGTTCTAATCGCATTTGGCAGCATTTTACGGACAACTGGAATTTGAATAATTTCTTTTGCGGCATATTCAGTGCCACTTTTAATCGTCGATGCCACGGTATATACATCTTGGAGTGTGGCTTTATTATTTAATAATGCTGATCCGGGATAATCTGGTCGCAATGATCCTTCGGGAATATCATTACTCATTAACTAAGGTTATCAGACTTTTAGCAAAATGTCCTTATCGGTTTTTAGGAGATGAATCTTTTGGATTTTCTCGGAATAATAAGTAATAAACCACAGGTATGAAGAACAACATAATAGTTCCAGAGAAAGCTAAGCCAGCAATAATTGCACCACCTAAACCTCGCCATAATGGATCTGAGAGAGTAATTGGAATCAACCCAGCGATAGTACAGATACTAGTTAATGCGATAGCTTCTAATCGACTAGCAGAAGCATTAGAAATCGATTCAGCAAAACCTAGACCATGTTCTTGATTTTGAACAATCTTATCGACGATCAAGATTGAGTTTTTAACGACAATTCCGAATAACGCCAAGACTCCGATTAAAGCTGGGAATGATAGTGGAGTTCCAGATAAAGCAAAGATAATAAAGACGCCAGAAATTGATAGTGGGATAACTAACATGACGATCATAGCTCGGCGGAAAGACTGGAACTGAATAACCATTGTGATGATAATCAATAGGAATGACAGCAACATTGCTTGAAGAATTGAATTGACTGAGTTTTGATTTTCTTCATTGACTCCTCCAGTCTTCCAGTTATAACCAGAAGGGAGATCTAAAGATGTTGCGAACTGTTCTAATTTAGTATTAATTTCAGCGATATTGTAGCCTTGTGAAACACCTGCTGAAACTGACAGGGTTCGTTTACCATCTTCGCGAGTGATCTGAGTTGGATTTGGTTCCAATGTTAAAGTTCCTAAGCTAGCTAATGGCACACTGCCATTTTGACCACTAACCATAATAGATCCCAAGTCGGAAACTGATTGGCTGCTAGAACTAAATCTCAATGTTATATCTTGATTGAGGTTGTTCTCCTCTGCCAGCTTAATCTCATCGACGGTAAAACCACTGACATATGATCTCAAAGTAATTCCTAAAGAGTCTAAGCTGACACCGTTTTGAGATAATTTAGCTAAGTCTGGAGTAAAGGTTAATTTACTTGTTCCAGGTTTAATTGATTTATTAATATTATTAGTTCCAGGTTGTTGTTTTAAGAAATCCTGAATTTGTCCAGCATACTGATCCAAAAGTGATAAATCATTTCCTAATAATTTAATTTGAATATCGCTCCCTGCTGGTGGACCCCCACTAACCTCAATCACTGATAACTTTCCAGTTTGATATTCTTTAAATTGGGATCTTAATTTTTGCGCAATATCTCCAGAAGTGGTTTTTCGATTCTCATCTAAGTGCAAATTAAAACTAGCGGTATTAGAACCTGATTGTCCGCTACCACCGTTCATCACATCAAAACTTTGACCTAAATCTAAAGCTGTATATTGGATTTCAGGAACACTTTGGAGTTGTTCCATAACCATTAATGATTGTTCTTTGGTTTTATCTAAAGTGCTGCCAGCAGGTAATTCTAAATTAAGATAAAGATAGTCTTCATTTGATTTTGGAAAGAATTCATTTTGAACAAAGCCTAATGGCAATAAAATATATGAGAATAGAGAGAAAATAATAACCATGGCCATGGTTATTCGACGATTTGAAGTGCTAGTAATAATTCGATTAATTAGTTGTTCATAGCCGTGACTGACAACTTCAAAGTTGATAAATCCATTAGATAACCTCTCCTGAAATCTAGAACTGTCTTTCGATTTAGCACTAACATTTTTAGTGATTAATTGACGGAACCAATTACGAAGTTGGAAACTGACAAAAATTAGTATTAGAAAAGCTAAGACCTGCACTAAAACTAAAGAATTATCTTTAGGAATAATTAAGCTAAACCCTGCTACAACAGCTAAAACAACTAATATTTTTAGCAAGACGCTAACCCGACGAGGGATCTGAGGATTTAATAGGATGATCATAAATGGCAAAGTGATAAACATCGCTACAAAAAAGGAAGCCATTAAAGTTGTTGAAACCACAATTGGGATTGGTTTGATAAATTCCCCAATAATACCGCTAGCGAGTAATAATGGTAGAAATGCCCAAACTGTAGTAATAGTAGTGGTAAAAATAGCTACTAAGAAATCTCTCCAAACTAATAATCCAGTCTGAATACCAGTAAATCTACCAGCTCGATGGTAAGCAGTCATGGCAGAGATCACGACAATGGTATCGTCGACTAACAATCCGAGTGATAGCAACAAGGAGAATAAAGCAATGAAGGATAATGAAATATCTGTTAACTGCATGACTGTAAAGGTAATAAAGAAGGTTAATGGAGTTACTAAAGCCGCCACGATCGCTTGTCGTGCTCCTAAAAAGATCAACAGGACGATAAAAACTAAACCGATGGTAATAAAGAAATCTCGTTGTAATTCAGCGAATTGATGGTCGATTTCTTCCGCAGCATTTAAAGTGGTATGCACTTGGAATCGATCTTGTTGTAATTTTATTTGTTCATCGACTAAGTGTTCAGCATCACGAGAAGCACGATCAATATTAAAGCTAGATGACCGAAAAACACTAAAACTAATGCTTGGATTGACTGCCCCACCTTTAGCCTGATAGTAAGAACTTGTTTGGTCAGGTTTAGAAATTTGGCTAATTGAAGCTATAGCTGACAAAGGAACTAATTCACCATTTAGGTTGATTTGTAATTGTCTTAAATCATCAACCTGTGTCACAACTGGATCGATGGTTAAACTGAAGTTATGATCGGCAGTTTTAATATTTCCAGCTGGAAATGATTTCAGGCTACTAGTGATTATCTGACTTAATTGAAACTGATTAATTTGATAAGTACTGACAGCTTCTGGATTAATCACGATTTGGATTTCTTGTTGATCTAAACCAGCTAAGCTAACTTGATCAATTGATGGCAAATCTTTTAACTGCTCTTGAAGCGATCTAGCAAAGCGATATAAAGAGGCTTGGTCGGGACCAGTGAGAGTAAAGGTCCAAACTGGTGTGTTTTCAAAATCGAGTTTTTGCACTTTGGGATCAACCGCATCGTCGGGCAAACTGGCAGTATCAACAGCGGATTGGACATCAGATCTGGCTTTATCCGGATCGACTCCAGATTCAAATTCGATATTTATGATTGAAACTGAATCAGCGGAAGTTGATTGAACTGTTTTAACTTTATCAACACTAGCAATGACATCTTCTAATGGCACCGTTACCAACGACTCAACATCAGCTGGTCCAGCACCTGGTAAAACTGTCTGAACTAAAACAATTGGGATTTTAATTTCTGGATTTAGATTTCGTGGCAATTGAAAAAAGCTAGAAAGACCCATGATACAAACTAAAAAGACTAGCAAAATTACCAACCGCGGATTAGCTAAATATTTAGCTAACCATGTTTGGTTGGTTTTAGGATCAAACTTTAAATGAGAAAGTAGCTTTGATTCTGCCATGGGACTTACTCCACCTCAATTGAATCCCCAGCAATCACATTGCGGGAGGTAATGATTTGGTCACCGTTATCTAAACCAGATAAGACATAGACATAACCACCGATAACTTCACCTAATTTAACTGACTTAGATTGAGCTTTTTTCTCTGAATTAACTACAAAGACATAACTATCTGTCTGGGTTTGGAAAACAGAATCAATTGGGATATATGGCATTGCAGCTAAGCTATCAGCAACTCCAATCGGAAGTTCAATTTTAATGTAACTTTGATTGGTTAATTTGAAATTTGAATCTTCAGGGAGATTAAAGATGATGCTGTAAAGCTGGCCATCTGTGGCTTCTGAAGAAACAAAACTCGGATACATCTCAATGATTTCACCATTGATATGGACCAAACTTGGCTCATACTGAGAAACGGTCTGGGCAATAGTATCTGGAACCTTAGCGATTAAGTTAGTTGCTTGTCCATCAAAAGAGATCGTTGCGATTGGAGTGCCAGGATTTACCATTTGTCCGACCTGCACATGGACTTTTTGGATAATTCCACCGCATGGAGTGACTGGGTAATAAAGTGACTCACTAATACCTGCTAAATATACTTGCAACTGACTAATCTCTTTGGAGATATCTAGAGTTTTTTCTTGAATCTCTAGTTGTTTGAGGGTGATCTCTTTTTGTAAACTTGAGAGCTGTGCAGGGGCTTTATCACTTGCTGATTGGTACTGTAAATTCCTAATTTGACTACTTAATTGGACTACTGCTGACTGGACCTGAGCCTTTAATTGTCTGGTATTTCGGATAGATTGTTCGTTTGTTCCTGCAGAATTGGTTGCCTCATATTGTTTTAGATCTTGGTTAATGTTGTCTAAAATTTGATTGTTCAGATCTAATAAATTTTGACTATCTTGGCGAGATTGATCGTTAATAGTTCGCAAATCACTACTAGTAGTTTCGGTTTTATCTGCAACTTCTCGTTGTTTTTTGATTAAATCTTTTTGAATTGGATAGGTATCTTGAGTGATTTGATTCTGTTTTTGAGCTAATTGTCGAGAGATGCTAGCAGCATTACCTCCCTGATAATTAGATGAGATCCAAACGATGTTTTTACCTTTTGCAACATGATCTCCAGCTTTAACATTAACTGATTGGATGACCCCAGGAGTTTGAGCGACGATTGTAATGACTCCAGTTTTGTCTACTTGAGCCTGAGTGGTGTATTTAGGAGCGCTACCAATATTATATGTAGCTACGGGTTTGGCAGTAGTAGCAGTGGTTTCAGCGACTGGTTTAGCTTTAAAAACGGTATTACCTAAAACAATTAACCCGAAAAGTAAGACTAAAGCTAAAATAAAACTAATTAAAGGAAATCTTTGAATATATCGAGGAACAGGTTTTAACCACTGAAAAGTTACAACTTTACGAATAAATTGACCACGATTTGAATTAGAAGTGAGATTTTTTGCTGCTTTAGCCATACATTTGCGGGCAGCAAAATAGATACTAATGATTCTATAGGTTCAATAGGATATTGTCAATCAAAAACTGAGGCTAGAAATCCCCTATTAAATAAGCTATTCTCAGAAATATGGATTGGATGTCGATGCTATTAATTGTGATTGGATTATCTCTTTTTGAGACAGTCAGCTCAATTGATAACGCTATTATTAATGCTGAAGTGCTTCGGACCATGGGTCAAAAAGCCAGACAATGGTTTTTAACATGGGGTATTTTTATTGCTGTCTTTTTAATTCGTGGACTCCTCCCTTGGTTAATTATTTGGGGTACTGTGCCTAGCTTAGGTCCAGTTGGAGCTTTAACTGCTACTTTCTCAAATGACCCACGAGTTCTAGAAGCAATTAAAACCTCTTCCCCAATATTGTTAATGGGTGGTGGAATCTTTTTACTATTCCTATTTTTCCATTGGCTATTTTTAGAACCAAAAAATTATGGCTTAAAGGGTGAGAAATTTATCTACTCTCAAGGTGTTTGGTTTTATGCTGTAGTTTCGATCATTTTATGTTTTATCGTCTGGCAAAGCTTGATGATGAATCCATTCTTAGCTTTTGGAGCTGTTGTCGGATCAACAGCTTTCTTTATTACTCACGGATTTAAACAAAATGCTGAATTGGCGGAAAAAAGTTTAACTAAAAGCCATTTATCGGATGTTAGTAAAATCCTCTATCTAGAAGCGATCGATGGAACATTCTCGATCGATGGAGTTTTAGGAGCTTTTGCTTTTACCCTTTCAGTACCGTTAATTTTACTCGGAAATGGTTTAGGTGCGGTGGTAGTCAGACAGTTAACTATCAGTAATATTGATCGAATTAAGCGTTATATTTACCTTAAAAACGGTGCTATGTATTCAGTCTTAGTACTAGGAACAATTATGATTTTGCACGGATTTGATTATCATATTCCAGAATGGTTATCTCCAACCGCAACTATTGTTATCATCAGTTACTTCTTTATTAAGTCTCGATTGGCCCCTGAATTTAAATTGAATATAACTAAAAAGTAATCTTTAATTTAGAGAATAAAACTGTAGTTTCACTTCCTCCAACATTCCGGATTTGGAGACGATATTTTTTAGTGGTAGCTGGTAAAGTAAATCCTGAAGAAGTTAGCGAATTAAAATCTGTAGATGTAGTTGAGATCAAAGAACTAGTTAAAGGACTGCTATCAGTTTGATTAATCAATCGAACTTCGGCGGTATTACCCGTAGATTTTAGATCGACAACTAAATAAATTGCTTTGTAGCTTGGGTAATCTGCTGGATTAATTTCGATTTCCGGTGTCGGTAAAGTTTGCCAATCATTATTATTTGTACTTCCACCAACTCCTAACGGGATAAATACAGGTGTTTTTGGGCTAGTCTCGATAGTTTGAGTAGTGTTCCCTGAGTTGAATTGCTGAACATATTTTAATTGGCCACGAAGATCTTGAATGGCGATCTCTAAAATTTTAACTCTAGCTAAAGCATCTTGAACTCGCTCTTCAGCAACTTGTTGTTCGACATCAATCGGCTTTTTAGATTTTTCTAATAGATCATAAACAGATTCGGTAAATTTGCCATAATCATTACTACTAGCTTCTGTTTCAACACCTAGAGTTTGACTAGTTTGATCGATATGGCGAAGAGTTAAACTTCGGAATACTACCGCTATTAATAGCAAAACTCCGAAAGTCGTTAAGGCAGTAGCAGCGATCCATTTACGCATCTCTAGCCTGACAGTAAAGCAAATTTAACAACTCGTCAATAGAAATTACCTATTTCAAGCGACCAGTTGCAAGCTAAGCTAGCTTCGTGTAGAATACTAGTCATGGCTAAAAAAGAAAAACGCGCAACAGTCGGGCTCGAATGTCGGGAATGTAAGTTGCGAAATTACGTTACCAGCAAGAATACTGACAATACAAAAGAGAAATTATCTCTAAATAAATATTGTAAAAAATGTCGCAAAACAACTCCTCACGACGAGGTTAAAAAACTTCATTAAGCATTAATCATTGCTATGAAAACTCCTGAAATCGTTCGAAAGGCTTTGGCAGCAAGATCCCGGTCTTTAGGTTTGCCAAAAGAATATGCAGCAAGAGGTATGGATAGACTTAAGAGCTATCAAAAACTGTATCAGGATATGGCTACAAGAAGGCAAGCAGCTATTATTAGCGGCATATCACCGGAACTATTTAAATATCGGGAAGCAGAAAGTGCCTTATGTGACTTCAAAAATTTCTTTATAGCTGAGCAGTTTATAGATGAGGGGATCAATTTTGATCCTAATATGCTAGGAGAAAATCAGTACGTGGCTCGAGGAGTCTTGGCATTAATGATTCAACATCATTACCATCCTAACGATTTAAAAATGCAGCTGGCATATCTGCTCCGGCAAATAAAAGCCACTCAATGGTCAGAACTCAATGAATTTCGAGGAGACGCAGCTTTTTGGAATCAAGCAATAGTGCCGATGATTGAATTGTATCCTCATAGGATCGATCGGGAACAAAGAATTCATGATGTCCTTGCCCGTTTTGGATCAACTGCCTATTTAGATAAAGAGCCCTTTCAGCTATAATTACAACTTATATATAGGGGTGTGGTGAAACGGTATCACAGCAGTCTCCAAAACTGCTTTTCAAGGTTCAAATCCTT
>CAYTXH010000003.1:0-17874 GCA_964441115.1 uncultured Gammaproteobacteria bacterium
TTCAGGGAATGATCTGATTAAATGATAATCTGTTCTCCAACGGACACCATCGACTATGACAATATCTGCTTTGAGAGAATTAATTCTTTGTCTGATAGCGTTGGCTAGTGTCCCTTTACCAAAGTGTTGCTCCATAATAATTGCCATATCTTGAAGATTGGCTCTAGTCGGGTCTAAAGACCATAGCTTAAGGGTTTCTCTGAGTAAATCGGAGAATCTAACTACTTCAATTTCTATATTTGGGAGTGAGTCTTGAAGTAATAGACTAAAAGTGCCTTTTCCACTGCCTTTTGAACCTACTAATCCGATGATTAATTTAGCGGTATTATGATTTGTCATTATGTGCCGAAAGAGGGAGTCGAACCCTCAAGACCTTGCGATCAGCAGTTTTTGAGACTGCCGCGTATACCATTCCGCCACTTCGGCTTAAAAATACTTTAGCAATTATAGCTATTTGATTATCGATTGACAATTAATTAGCCGGACTTTATATTGAGGTCATGAAAATTCAGTTAAATCCGAGCGCAAAAAACAAATCAGATTTAGAGATTATCGCAGTTATTGAGGGACAAGAAGAGCAATTAACTCAAATTAATAAAGCTTTACCAAGTATCGCTTCAAATACTTATTTAGAGACTGAAACAGTTTTGGTTGATGGCCATACTTATCTATGCTTGGGTTTAGGTGAAATTGCAGAAATTGAATATCAAAAAGTTCAGAATTGGGTTGGAACTGCTATTCGTTTAGCAGCTAAGAAGTCGATCTCACAAGCTAAAACTTCGGTCACAATTCACTTACCAGAAATCACAGATTTAGATTCAAAACAATACGGGCAGGCCGTAGCTATCGGTTATTTAATCGCAAATTATGAACACCTTAATAATTATAAAAGTGATGCTAAACCATCTAAGCTAAAAAATATTGAGTTGGCGGGCTTTGCCATTAATAGTCAATTTAAATCAGGTTTCCAATCAGGTCAAGTTCTTGGCGAGGCAATTAACTTAACTCGACGATTAGGAGATACTCCACCAAATGAAATGACACCAAGTCAGTTTTTGAAAACTGCTCAATTAGTCGCCAAACAAAATAATTTAAAGATTACTGTTTTGACTGAATCTCAAGCTAAAAAACTAGGTATGGGTGCTTTTATAGGTGTTGCTCAAGGTAGTGCTGAACCTTCATACATGATCGCGCTAGAATATTCTGGTAAAAAATCTTCAAAAGAAAAATGGGGATTAATTGGCAAAGGTATTACCTTTGATACCGGAGGAATTTCTATCAAACCATCTGCCAATATGCACGAGATGAAATATGACATGCTTGGAGCTGCGACTGTTTTATCGACAATTCAGGCTTTGGCTGAATTAAAAGTTTCGGCTAATGTAGTTGCTGTCATGGCAGTAACAGAGAACGCACCCGGAGGAAAAGCTCAAAGACCTGGTGATATCATCCGAAGCTATTCAGGTAAAACTGTCGAAGTTTTGAATACTGATGCTGAAGGTCGATTAGTTTTGATGGATGCGTTAACTTGGGCACAGCGGGATTTTAAAGCAACTAAATTAATTGATCTAGCAACTTTAACAGGTGCCATGATCGTCGCTTTGGGTCATTTTTATACAGGGGCCTTTGGTAACAATCCAAAGTTTACTGAAGATTTAATTGATGCGGGTCAAATAGTTGGAGAAAAATATTGGCCAATGCCAATGGATCCAGTTTTCGGCGATTTACTCAAAACAGATTTTGCAGATTTAGCTAATGTTGAAACTGGCCGCCAAGCAGGATCAATTGTTGGTGCTAAATTTATCGAAGCTGTAGTGGAAGAGGACCGACCATGGATTCATTTAGATATTGCTGGAACTGCTTGGGATATGAAAAATAAATCGTACTCTGTAGCGGGTGCAACTGGCGTCGGAATTAAAACTTTAGTAGAGCTGATTGAAAAATCCGATAAATAAAGCTAGAATATCGATTATGGCATTAAACGTTAACGAATTACGCGGCGGAGCAGTTTTTACCGAAGATGGTAACTTACTCCAAGTTATTACTTACGAGCACATTAAAATGGGCCGGGGTAGTGGCAACGTTAAATTAAAAGTTAAAAATCTACGAACTGGATCAATTACCGAAAAATCCTTTATTACTGGCGCTCGAGTTGAAGATGCTAATGTTGAAAAAAAGAAAGCTCAATTCTTATATATTGATGGTGAAAGCTACAACTTTATGGATCCAGTTAGCTTTGAGCAATTTCCAATTCCAGCTTCTGTACTAGGTGATGATGCTAAGTTTCTAAAAGAAGGTTTAGAAGTAGTAATCTTAGTTTCTGGTGAAGAAGCTTTAAGCATGGAATTGCCTTTGAGTATTGTTTACGAAATTAAAGAAACCGGTCCGGAAGAAAAAGGAAATACTGTTTCAAATGTTTATAAAGAAGCTGTTTTAGATAATGACTTAATCGTCAAAGTCCCAATGTTTATTAAAATTGGCGAACGAGTTAAAGTCGATACTCGAAGTGGTGCTTACGTTGAACGCGTTAAATAATTTTTTTAAATGGAACTTCTTATTGGTACAGCCAATAGTTTCAAGGTCAAAGAATCTCACTGGTTTTTAGAAGGTTTGCCAAATCTATCAATTCACTCACTTAGTGAAATCCTAGAAGTCCCAGAAATAGAGGAGGATGGAGAAACCCTACTCGAAAATTCAAATAAAAAAGCCAGAATTATCTCAACTTTTACTCCTCATATAGTACTAACTTCCGATGCAGGTGTAGCAATACCCGGATTAGGCAAAAGTTGGGATTACCGACGACCTAAAAGAAATGTAGGGGAAAATAGGACTGCAGAAGAAAGAATGATCAAGCTATTAGCCATGATGTCTGGTTTGTCGGGAGAGCAACGTCGGGTAGAGTACACCATGGCTTTATCTGTTGCTCAAAATGGCCAAATTCTGTGGTCTAAAGAGTTTTTTGGGTATAGCGGTTATATTGTCGATAAAATTCAATATATTCCTGATAAAAATGATCGGTGGATGGGTTCACTGTGGTATATCCCAGAATTTGAAACAGTTGAAGTAAAATTAAGTCCTGAGCAGTTAGAAAAATTGCGAGATCAACAATTGCCAGTGCGTGAAGAGCTACAGAAATATTTGTTACAAAACCACTCTTAATAATACTAATATAAATACTATCTCCGCATTGAATGATCCTTAGGCATAGCATATAATTGCATCGTGGCCAAGAAAATTACTAAAGCATTAATACCAGCTGCTGGATTTGGAACTCGATTTCTTCCTCAAACCAAAGCCATGCCAAAAGAGATGATGCCTTTGGTCGATAAACCAATTATTCAGCGAGTAGTAGAGGAGTTAGTTGAAGCTGGAATTGAAACAATTGTTATTGTCACAGGTTGGAATAAACGATCTATTGAAGATCATTTTGATAATAATTCTGAATTAGAGCAAAAGTTATTAGCGACCGGTAAAACTGCTGAATTAGAGACTGTCCAAAATGTTTCTAATATGGCCGAATTCGTTTATTTGCGACAAAAAGGTGTTATTGGTAATGCTACACCCATCTTGAATGCGCGTCATATTTTAGGAGATGATCCTTTTATGTTGTTTTGGGGTGATGATTTTGTTGATGCTAGCCCAAGTCGGGCTCAACAATTAATGGCTGCTTATGAAAAATATCAAACTCCGATTATGGGTGGAATCAAAGCTAAATCAGAAAGTGATTACAAAAAGTATGGCTTTGCTGGTGGAGAAGAGGTTGAGCCAGGTGTAATTAGAGTTAATCGGATTATTGAAAAGCCAGGATCTCCTGAAAATGCTCCATCGGATTTAGCGACAGTCAGTGGTTGTGTTTTAACTGCTGATATTTATGAACCATTGTTAGAAGCTCAAGCTCATCTTGGTGATGGGGAAGAGTTGCATTACATCATGGGACTCGAAAGATTATTAGACCAAGGAGTCCATGTTGTTGAATTACAAAATGCAGTTTACCGTGATACTGGTAATAAATTTGAATATCTTAAAACTATTACTGAATATGGATTGTCACATCCAGAATTTGGCGCCGAATACCAACAATATTTACAGAATTTAATGAACAAAGATTAGTTTAAAAGTGATACACTTGAAGAGCTAAGAAGATTAATCCACATGCTGCCACTTGCGTCACAATTCCCCACGGTAATCCAGCTTTGCCTTGAATATGGTGTTGAAATTGATAAACCCATGACCATGGTGCGAAATTCCAGCGGAAAAACCAATAAGGAATTTCTGCTAAATCCCAAGATTCAGAAGCTAGGACACAAGCCAAGAAATACCAAAGCGGGACGTTATGACCAAATAACAAATAAGCAACTATTACTCCCAATAATAGATCTGATGTAGCTTGTGTAAATAATTTTATCTTTGATTTTTGTCTCCAGCCGATACCTAAATCCCAATGTGGCACGATATCCATCAGTGGATGAGAGATAAATGCTAAAGATATACCGATAACTGGATCTGAAACGGAAGCAGCAATTGCTCCACCAATAATTGCATGAGCTGTAGCGGTCATAATTTTTGATAGTTAGACTATCAATTTGAGTATAACATTGGCCTGCGTAATTTGCTAATTTAGGCTATACTAGTAACCATGTATCCAACATTAATGACTGTCGGTCCGGTGACAATTACTTCCTTCGGTTTGTTATTAGTTTTATCTTTTGTAATTGGTCTATTTAGCTGCTGGCGATTAGTCAATGTCTACGAACTTAATAAAGAAAAGATTATCGATAGCTTTTTGATTATTATTTTAGGATCAATAGTCGGCTCTCGGTTAGCCTTTGTAGCCGAGCATTGGCACCAATTTGATACATTCTTAAAAGTTTTACTCATTAATAAATATCCTGGCATGTCTTGGTGGGGTGGTTTTATATTAAGTGTAATTCTAGTCAGTATTTTTATTTATCGATCAAAACTTAATTGGTGGCAAATAGCTGATTTAGTAGTTGTCGGACTATTTAGCGGCTTAGCTATTGGCAGCTTTGGGTGTTTCTTAGGCTCCTGCCAAGCTGGACAAGTGACTACTTGGCCAATTGGGATTGATCAAGCAGGTTTAGTTGGCAAAAGATTCCCGCTTCAAATTATTGAAATGATCATTTATTGGATAATTTTTCATCGGCTTTGGAAAGCCTCAATTAAGTTTCACTTTTTAGGGCAGATCGCAGTTATTGGTTTAGTCTGGCTAAGTATTATTAAATTTATTATTGATTTTTTCAGAGCCGAAAGATTTGTTCTGTTTTTTGGTTTAACTGGCGGTCAATTATTATCAATTGTTATCTTAGTAGTTGCATTGGTTAGTTATTATCGATTATCAAAAAAATCTTTAACACGGCAGGTTAATAGTGTAGGCCAGTTGTTTTATCACCAAAAAAGCCAAAAAGAGCTAGTAACTCAGACTAGACGTCAGTGGTATAATTTAAGAGTTAAGATAGTTTATGATTTAACGCATTTGCCGCAAATCATTGCTAAGAAGATCAATGTTAAACCTTTCCCCAAGAAGTTTCGCTAAGATCAAAACCATCTTACTCCGTCAACAACAAAAAGTTGAGGAGGATATTAAGGCGGTAGAAAGTGAAGATCCGATATTAAATTCTGGTGTTGCTGAAAGTACTGAACCTGGTACTGATTCCTGGATGGCGGATGTTCATGAAAGATCAGTTTCCAACAAAAGAAATCTTCAAGTAATTTTAATTAAAATTAAATCAGCTTTAGCAAATATCCGATCTGGTAAATATGGTAAGTGCGAAAAGTGTGGCAAGGCAATTGAAAGGGCACGATTAGAAGCAATGCCCACCGCTAATCTTTGTTTAGACTGTTCAAGAAAAGCCTAGAGAATAGTTATTGCAATCTCCAATAAAAACTAGCTATCATAAAAAGCGTTGTTTAAAAAATGAAAATTCAAGTTGTAAGTAGCACCGGAACTGGCAAAACATTATTATCCTCCTTTGATAAAGCGTTACATAACGCTGGGGTTTTAAATTACAACTTAATTACTTTATCCTCAGTTATTCCTCCAAATTGCCAAATTGAAATCATAGATGCTTATCACACACCTGAGGAAGAGTGGGGACACAAATTATATGTTGTTAAAGCTGAAGAACGTTCAGATCAACCTGGGCAATCAATTGCCTGTGGTATCGGTTGGTATATGTATGAAGGTGAAAAAGGCGTTTTTGTGGAGCATGAATTAGTAGGCAAAGCTGGACAAACAGCTGCCGAAGTCGAAGCTGATGTTAAAGAATTAATTGTTAATTCATTATCTGATCTCTGTTTACATCGTGGTCAACCATTTGATCCTGCGAAAGTCGGTACTCATTTATCTAGTGCTACCGCAGGAGAAGAGCCAACAACGGTTTTGACACTGGCGATCTATCAATCTCAAGGCTGGAATTAGACTTTATTGTAGTCTTATAGTATTTATGGTATTATATTATAATGCCAAATACAGAAATTAATTCCCGAAATCCATTAGTTAATCGGTATTGGAAAAACAATCAAATAGCGCCAGAAACTACTAAATCAGCTTTAGAGAGCTTAAATGCTATTTCAGTCAAAACCCCAGCTCAAATTGTGAGTGTTCCGAGTAATGCTAAGGATCAATTAGATATCGTTGATGCAAGAGTTAGAGATATAGCCGCTGGTTTTGGTATTGATACAGCTAGAGGTACAAAAGTTATTTCCATGGATGATTATCGGAAAGAAATGATTATTGGTTGGATGGGTAATCATCCAGAAAATCCAGAACTAGATAAATATTTTGCAGATTTTATTGGAAGAGTTGATCAATCACCGAGGGGATTAAAACGAAAAAGTTTAAATCTTTTTGATCAAGCTAGAGAACAAGTAGGTCTTTCAGCGGTTTATGGTCTTGGTTTAGCAGGGCAAGCACTCTATAAAATAAATAAAAAAATTGGTAAAAAGTTAGCTGATTTTCCAATTAGCTATCATTTAGCTCAAGATATTACAGGTGTTGTATCTTCAGAAACAGAAAATAAAGCGAGTAAAGTAGAGGAGTTATCACGTAGATATAATAGGTCAGTAGAAGAGATCAGCATAGCTGCTCATCCTGATTTTACTGACCGACTATTAGCTTCATCAACATTAATTCCCGCATATAATCTGACCCGACAAGTTGTCGGATGGGGGAGTTTTGGAGGATTATTAGTTTTACCAGCTTTTAGAGATTTTATGGATCAAAATCCCGAAGCAGTCACCGCTTTAGCTGGATTATTTTTAGCCGGCAGTATGGCTGTTCGAATGGCAACTGAATATAAAACTATGCAACGCTTAAATTATAATGCCGATGCTTTACAAGTTATAGCCTCAAATTTGACTGGCAGAATTGATGAGTCTGGTAACTTAAAAGCTAACCCCAAAGCCACACTTTATGCCACACCCTTAGATGTTTTAGTTAGTAGTTTACCTCCTTATGGCTTAGCCTTTGTTATTGATTCCCCCTATTCATTACCAGCTTATATTTGTGCAATCGGTGTTGATCAAATTGGATTTGCAGCTGTTAATGGAGCACTCAATTTGGCCAAAAAAGGAGCTAAAAATGTTAGCTAGAACCGAAGTCTATCAAAGAGATTTTGATCCTAGACAATACTTAAAAGAGTATTATCTAACTGTTGGTCCTGAAAATAGAGGACTTATAGATTTCTCAAATAAAGCCGCTCGTGATATTAGACCGGGATCACGAATTCTGATAGCTGGTAGTGGACCATGTCCGTATGAAGCATTTCCCCTGGCTCTTGTAGCATCTGAAATCCATTTTTCTGATTATTTAGAGGCGAATTTAGATGAAGTCAGAGCTTGGCACCGTAATGATCCAAATGCTCATAATTGGGATCCTTTTATTTATGAATCCATTCATGCGGAAGGTGGAAATCCAACAGCTGCCGATGTTGAACTTCGAGCTGCATTAATTAGAGGCAAAGTAACACAGTTCTTGCCAATCAACGTTAAAAAGTCTAATCCTTTAGGTCGAGAATCAAGGTCTAAATATGATGTTGTTAGTATGAATTTTGTTGCCGAATCAATTACTAACTCTGAAGATGAGTGGAAAGACATTATGTCCAATGTTTGTTCTTTGGTTAGGCCAGGTGGCACAATAATTACTGCTTCTTTAAGAGAAGCTGCGTTTTACACTGTGGCTGGGCATCGTTTTAGAGCAACCTATTTACATGAGAGCGATATTGCAAGATCACTTAGTCAAAATGGCTTTAATGAAATCTTTATAAAAACTATTAATTCTGAAGTAATTGATCTAAATGATCCTAATTATCATGGATATAACGGTATGATGTTTGCTATTGGTTCTCAGAAAAAATAATACCATTGCTTTTGGATTGCCGGTAGTTTAATTTTAAATTACCAGTGAAAAATATTATTTACCCATCTCCGTATATTTTGTTTGTTAGTTTCTTATATATTATTGTTTTAGGATGGTGGCTCCGACTCCAATTTTTAGATTTAACAGCAACTCCTGAAGCCAATCTTTATAATTGGTTTTATGGATTAATTGGCCTAAGCGCTACTTTATACGGTTTCTACATTGCTCACAAAAAATGGGGCGGTTTTAAAAGTTTAATCGGTAAAGGATTAAAATTTTTATCCATTGGATTACTTGGTCAGTGGCTAGGGCTTCAAGTTTGGACTTACTACAATTTAATTATGAAGGTAGAAGTGCCTTACCCGTCATTAGCGGACTTAGGATACATTTCTCTTGTCCCAGCTTATACCGCCGCCGCTTGTTGTTTTGCATTAGCTGCGGGTGCTAAGTTTTCCTTAAAAACATATATTGGTAAAGTTATCGCTGTTATTATCCCTTTAACAATTCTGGCTATTTCTTATTTTCTACTAATCAAAAATATCGGCTTTGACAGCACCAATTTATTAAAACTGTTATTAGATTATGGATATCCGCTCGGCGAAATTATTCCTGTTTCAGTAGCCTTATTTACTTTATTAACTATTCATGGCTTAGCTGGCTCAATTATGAGAGGCAAGATTCTTTACTTAATTGGAGCTTTCTTTATTCAGTTTATTGCCGAATATGTTTTCTTATTCATGGCAGGGAATGGTTCATATGTGAATGGGGGATTAACTGATATTTTATATCCCACCTCATATTTTGTTATGGCAATTGGAATTGCTAGTTTTAGTAAGTATGAATAACAAATATGAATCCACTAAATCAAGCTGTCAGTTTAATTATTAAAGAGCAGCAACAAATTATTGGTCCGTTGGCCATCGATCAAGCAAAAAAAGTTCCTGGGATAACTGTTATTAGTCCCCAAGAAGTTCAGTTAACTGGTGATGGCAAAACTATTTTGACTAATTTAGTAAATGAATATTCTAAAATTTTCGGTCAAGCTTCCATTCAAGTTTGTAAGGAAGCGTTGGCACCAGTTATTGATAAATTATCACCAAACGATCTCCCAGATATATTCAAAAGCTGATACAATGAGGCCATGCTGTCTGCCCAAGAAATTGAAGCAATAACTTCGTTGCAACAAATAATTAACGATTCAGAAGATTCTAGTCAAGTTATTCCCAGTCTTTTAAAACAACTTTATATTGCTTTAAATAGTATTGAACAACCCATAGTTTTTATCTCAGCGATTGTCTGTGATTCCGCTGGGCAAGTATCCTCACAGTTTACTGTTGATCAACATATCCAAGACCCGAAATTATTAGCTTCATTGCAGGTAATCAATTTAACAGCGCTTTCACAATTACCGATTTGTCAAAATCGTTTGGGTAATAATCAACCGACTGTTATTGATCAGTTATCGGGTCTAATTGCTGGAAATTATCCTGACACCAATTTAGTCAAACAAATTTTGACATATCCCATTTATTTGACTGGACAATTAGCAGGGATTGTTATGATTGCTGTAAAAAATGATCTTAAAGATGCTCCCATTAATAATGATTTTATAGTTATAGCGATGAATATTTTAGTTCTGGCATTTCGATTACAACAGAGTCAGCAATCTTTAACTAATATTACTCAGCAGGTTTATAACATGAATGCTCAGTTACATCAGTTGGATAAATTAAAAGATGATTTTGTGTCAGTCGCTTCTCATGAACTACGAACGCCGATGACAGCAATTAGATCCTATTCTTGGATGGCTTTATATAAATCAGATATTCCTTTATCAGCAAAGCAAGTTAAATATTTACAACGAATTTTAAGTTCTACTGAACGGTTAATTAATTTAGTTAATGATATGTTAAATGTTTCTCGTATCGAATCTGGACGAGTTGAGATCTTACCAAAGCCATTTAGTATTGAGCAATTAATAGGTGAAGTATTTAGTGAAATCGAAGCCAAAGCTGCGGAGAAAAAACTACAGATTATCTTAACTGGAGCACCGGCGCCAATTGCTTTTGCCGATCCGGATAAAGTTCATCAGATTCTATTAAATTTGCTCGGCAATGCTCTGAAATTTACTCCAGAAAATGGCAAGATCACTGTTAACTTATTATCCGATGGACAAAAGATCGAAGTTGCTGTGACTGATAACGGCGTTGGAATTTCTGCTGATGATGCAGCTAAATTATTTAAAAAGTTTAGTCGACTAGATAGTTCTTATGTTTCCGCATCCACCAGCGGAGGAACAGGTTTAGGATTATATATTTGTAAAAGTTTGATTGAACTAATGAAAGGAACGATCCGTGTCCAATCAGCAGGAGTCGGACAAGGGTCATCTTTTATTTTTACTTTACCTCTAGCCACAGATGAAGTAGTTCAGAACGCCGATCAGTATACAAACAAGGTGGCTGAAGGAGCTAAACAATTAGAAACTGTTGCAATCTAACTGCCACTTGCCACAGTTTTAGACTTAGGCTATTATCAAAATCATGGATAACGCGAGCAAAAGAATGTTAGTAGTTGAAGACGATGAATTTTTGAGAGATTTCTATAAAGAATTATTAACTGGCGAACATTACAATGTTGATGTGGCCGAAGATGGAGAAATCGCTGCAAATAAAATTCACGAAGGTGGTTATGATTTAGTGCTACTCGATATCATGTTACCTAAAAAAGATGGCATCCAAATTTTAACTGAATTAAAAACAAATCCAAGTCAACATCTTAATAAATCAATTGTAATGCTAACTAATTTAGGTCAAGACACCGTCATTAAACAATGTTTTGATTTAGGAGCGAATGGTTTTTTAATTAAATCAGCATTAAACCCAGATCAAGTTTTAGTCGAAATCGGTAATTATCTTAAGGCCGCAGCTTAATTGATTGATGACTCCAACATACCAAATTATTTGGCAAGATGAATCTTTAGCAGTTATTGATAAACCACCAGGTTTAGTGGTTGCTCCAACGGAAACTCAAACCGAGCCAACTTTAGCAGATTTATTAAAACAAGATTTAAATATTGATCTAGATAGAGGAGGATTAGTCCATCGTTTGGATAAAGATACCTCCGGTGTGATGGTGGTTGCTAAAACTCAGGAAGCTTTAGACACACTTCAATCGCAATTTAAAGAGCGGATAGTTGCTAAACAATACTTGGCATTAGCTCATGGATGGTTAACTAAAAATCATTCAGTGAATGCACCGATTATGAGAAATCCTGGAGATCGCGAAAAGTTTATTGTCCATCAAGAGGGGAGAGAGGCTCAAACTCAAATCGATATTGAACAAAAATACCGTTTATCAGAAGAGCAAATTGGCCAAATCTTTGAAGATTACAACAAAATACAAATGAGAAAACTTGATGCCAGCCAATATGGTTTATTTACTTTAGTTAAATGTTCACCTAAAACTGGACGAACTCATCAAATTCGGGTACATTTAAAATATATCAATCATTCCTTAGTCGGTGATGCGAAGTATGGTGGTCGGAAATTATCTCGACTTGACCATCGTTGGTGTCCAAGGCAGTTTTTACATGCCCACCAATTAGAATTTAATCATCCGATAACAAATGAACGATTAAAATTTGTTAGTCCGCTAGCAGCAGATTTGGTAGCGTCACTAGCTAAGTTAGAAACTGTCCCAAATGACCAATCATGATATTTTTCCACAATTAGCTTTAATTCTAAGTGTAGCTTCAGTGCTTAGTTTTATCTGTTATCGTTTTAAATTGCCGCTAGTTGTGGCTTATTTAATAACTGGTGTCGGTATCGCCGTAGCGGCTCCTCAAATAACCGGCCATGATAGCGTTCTTCATTTTTTACCAGAATTAGGAATTGCCTTAGTGCTATTTTTAATCGGTATGGAGCTCGATTTGCGAGAAATTAGATCATTAGGAAAGCCGATTATAGTCGCTGCCATCGGTCAGATTGTAATTGCCTCAATTGGAGCCTATGCCATCGCTAGTTTATTAAAATTTGGACAAGCTGAAAGTCTTTTCTTAGGGATTGGTATGTCTTTTTCTTCAACTGTGGTAGTCGTCAAAATGCTACTTGAGAAGAAAGAATTAACTTCGTTATATGGTAAATTAGCCATTGGTATTTTATTGATCGAGGATTTGGTAGCGATTGTTATTTTGATGGGTCTATCAGTGGGCAGTTCAGCTCTCGGGTTAGGTCTACAGCAAGCTTTGCCGATTTTAACCTTAGTTATTAAAGCTATTGGACTATTTGTTTTAACATTTATTTTATCGCGTTTTGTTTTAGAGAGAGTTTTCAAATCAGTTGCCAAATCTGTCGAACTATTGTTTTTAACAGCTATCGCCTGGTGTTTTATGTTTACCACATTAGCCATTTTCGCTGGATTCTCTGTTGTGATCGGTGCTTTCTTAGCCGGTGTGGCATTAGCTTCATCACCTTATCATTTACAAATTCAAGGTAAGATTAAACCGCTTCGCGATTTCTTTGTCACTCTATTCTTTGTTTATTTAGGCACTCAGGTCCGATTATCAGATTTACAGGCAGCAATTATTCCTGCCATTGTTTTAACTGCTTTTTCACTAACAATCAAACCATTAATTTTCTTATTATTACTTGGTAATTTTGGTTTCCGAAAACACACTATGTTCCAAACTTCTTTAACTCTGTCTCAAATCTCTGAGTTCGCTCTAATTATTATGTTAGTTGGAGCTAGTAGTGGAGCAGTTGGTTCTTTATCAATGACTGTCATCGCTTTAGTAGCTGTCATCTCCATTATTATTTCTTCAGTCATGATTACTTATTCCAAATATATATATAAAATTGTTCGTCCTTGGGTTGGCTTCTTTGAGCATTCCTCTAAAGTTTGGTTCTGGGAAGATCGTCACCATAAAGATCTATCAGATCACGTGGTCTTAATTGGCGCTCATCGAGTGGGAGGTCCGGTTTTAGAATTTTTGATAAAAGAGAGAATCCCTGTGATTGTGGTTGAATTTAATCCGCATCTAGTAGAAGAATTAGCAGATGAAAAAGTTAACGTGATTTACGGTGATGCTAGCGATCCGGAAATTTTAGAGCATTTAAATCTTAACCAGGCTAAGTTAATTATCTCAACTGCTACTGACCCACAAGATACTTTAATGCTGTTAAGTGAATGTAAAGTTCGAAGGTTAACCGCTTATATTGTTGTGCGATCGTTAGATCAAGAACATGTCGCAGAGTTCAAACGTTCTGGAGCTGATTTTGTCATTACTCCAGAAACTGTTTCCGGTGAATATATAGTTGATAAAATTCGTAACCATTGGTTAAAATCAGAGACGCGTTGACACCCTTCAGCCTGCTAGTTAAGATGGATAGGGGAGGTGATACTTAGAAATAGTAATTTCTTAAATTATTCTATTTCAAATTCATATGGGACGAGGATCGTTTTTTACCGGTGAAAAAAAGAAAAAGAAAAAAGGCGATGGTGCTAAGGCATTATCACAAGCGCCAGTATTCACCATGCCATCAATTATAAAAAAAGGAAAATTTGATTATTAATGGCCAAGTCAAAACCTAACGTTTTCAAAAGTTCATTTAATGGAACCTATCTTGGTTTATTAATTATCGCAATTCTAATTGTCTTAAGTTTAACAATTCATTTTATTAGTCAGTTATTCCAGCCAATTAGCCCCAGGCTTAGACAAGATTATCATTCTGGTTGGAGTCGTTCTCTATCGACTAATATTGCTATTAAAGCCAACGGTCTGGCAGTTTTGCAGATTGATCCAATTCAGAAGCATCTGACGATTTTGTCAGTACCTGAGGATTCTTATATTGATATGCCCAAAGGTTATGGATCATGGAAAATTGGTAATATTTATCAATTAGGACAAGAAGAAACTCCACAGATAGGAGCAATTTTATTAAGGGATGCTTTTAATACTTTATTGGGTCTGCCGATTGATCAGTTGATTGTTTTTGATGATCAAGAATTGACTCCACAGCAATTAGTAGAGCGGTGGCATGGCAACCGTCTAAGTTGGCTGGATATTAGCCGACAAGCTGAAACCGATTTTACTCCAGTTGATTTAATCAATTTTGTCCAATCTCTAAATGCCATTCGTATGGATCGAATCAGTTATGTAGATATCGGTCAAAATGATATTACCGAAAGTCGGTTATTACCAGACTCAACTCGAGTTTTAGGTATAAATCGCGTTCAATTAGATTTATTTGTCAGAGAAAAAATGCAAGATCAACAAATTGTCCAAGAAGCTCTAAATATTGCTATTTTTAATGCCACATCTCATCCTGGTTTAGCACAAGAAGCAGCGCGAATTGTCACAAACTTAGGCGGCAACGTCATAATTATCCGTAATAGCCAGAATGTTCAAGATCAGTCTCAAGTTATTATCTCCGAAAACACCGGTGGAGCATTAGAACATAGCGTTACTTTTAAAAGATTAAACCAATATTTCGCTCCTTGGTGTGAAAAAGGGGATTGTCAGACAACTGATGATAAAGTCTCAGTTTCTCGTGGGCAAATTACGATTGTGGTTGGTGAAGATTTCTATCGTCAGCATCACGAACGCAAATAAAAATTCCCATATTAGCCACTTTTGAGGCTGTCATATATAATAGCAATATGATTATTTGGTTAAGCTTAGCAAGCATTCCAGTTTTAGTTTCAGTTATTATTGCTTGGCGTATTTTTGCTAACTTTAAACCTCATCAACATTTTAATATTTCAGCCCCAAAATTATATTTGTTAAATCAACCCAACCAATTTTCCATAGAACAACTTATAAATTATCCTTATCGATCTCATGGTATAAACTGGACTTTAGAATGGTTGATTAAAGGTAAACAACCGGCAATGGTTGTTTACGCTCCATCCGAATTTATTCGAGTAGCTAAATTATCTGCTATTGAGATCGAAGATTATGCAGCCCAATTAAGTGCAGATAATACAGAAATTATTCAACTTCAATGGACAGATCAAGAAAACCATAAAATTTCTGATAAATTGATTAACGAGCTGTTTCAAAAGTTGACCTTAAATGATAATGAGAAAGTGGGTTGGCAATTAGTTTTTAATGACCAGCAATTAACAGAGTCAGTTATTAAGTGTAGTTTACAGTTAATGATTAGCGCACCCGACATAAGTCGACGAAAGCAAATAATTACCCAAATTGAAGACTTTTTAAGTCAACACAGCCCACTTTATAACGGACACACTGAAATCACTTTATCTGATTATCAACAACGGAATTTAACATCTAATTTACTTAATTTGAAAAAGGAACAGTTTAGCGTTTTAGCTGCGAATAAGTTTAATTAACTTGCTCATCTGGCTCTTCTTCAGAGCGGTCGTCTAATCTTTCTGAAGACATTAATCCAATGCCTTCCGAGACAGAAGAGATATTTGATTCTTCTAAGAATGATGGTTGATTTCGGAATTTCTTAGATCTAAATATTTCTCGAATTAAAACAGTGATACTGTTTGGCTTGCTTGATTTAATAATGACATCAAACTTATTCCCACCATTAATTAATTTCAGCATTAAGAAGGCGATATCATCAGGTAATACTCCGATATATTGATTCTTTTCATCAACAACTGCCATAGATTTACTTTTAGGAACTAGCATAACTGGAGTTCCTGAGCTTAAGGTAATTAATTTTTGAGGTTCGGCAGTTTTAACTAAAGTTACTAATTTAGTTACTCCCGGCTCATGCAAGAATGATGCTGCTGATAAGTGTCGCATCATTGAACCAGCGCCGATTTGACCACCTTTGGGACCCTCATTATCTTTTAAGACAGCAATTCTTTTTAAATTCTTTTGAGCAATTGAATTATAAGCATCAATTTTAAGTACTTCTTGATAGTGTTTTTTAGCTTCTTTATATTGGCCTAATTCGCATAAAGCCCGAGCTAAACGATTTAAGCAGGTAACATTTGCTGGATCCACGCCAATTAACTGCTCATTTAATCGGACTGCTTCGTCCCACTGACAGTTTAAAGCTGCATCTATCGCTTGGCGGTGCAATTGCGGTTGATCTATAATCTCATCCATCGATGATGCAGTATAGGAAAAACCAGCAAACCTGTCAATTGATTTATTAGTTATAGGGTGGAAGGGAGAGGAGATGAGGGACAAGAGAGAAGTGACAAGGGACATGGGACAAGTGATAGGTAATAAGTGGGATGCGATAATTGTTATTTTATCTATCACATTTTTCTAAGAACCTATTAACCCTAGTTAGTTCCTTATTTCTTGCTAAATAATCTCCAAAACGCTATATTAACCATTGAATTATGTCAGGTCACAGTAAGTGGAGTACTATCAAAAGAGCTAAAGGTGCTAACGATGCCAAACGTGGGCATACTTTTACTAAAATTGCCAATGCCATTACCATTGCGGCACGCCTAGGAAATTCTGGTGATCCAGATGCCAACCCGAGATTAAGAATGGCTTTAGACTTAGCTCGTTCAGCAAATCTCCCAAAGGATAACATTGCTCGAGCTATTGATCGCGGTTTAGGAAAACTTCAAGGTCAAGTTTTAGAAGAAGTGGCTTATGAAGGTTTTGGACCGGGTAAAGTTGCTTATTACATTGAAGCTTTTACTGATAATCGTCAAAGAACTACCTCAGAAATCCGTAACTTTTTTGACCGCGCCGGTGGTTCAATGGGCTCACCCGGTGTGACCGCTTATATGTTTGATAAAAAAGGCGAGATACAAGTGAAAACTAAAGGTGGTAATTCTGAAGATGAACAATTAGAGCTAATCGATTCTGGAGCAGAGGATGTTTTAGAATTTGATTCAGATGAAGGCAAAGCTTACTTAGTCTCAACCAATCCTTCAGATTTATTCCTAGTGAGTAATAAAATTACTCAATTAGGCTATCAGACTGTTTCTGCTGATACCGCCATGATTCCTAATGTCACTACAGAAGTTACAGATCCGGAAATTGTAGCCAAAGTTTTAGCTTTTACTCAAAAGCTGGAAGAGCATGATGACGTTCAAAAAGTATATGCAAATTTTGATATTCCTGAAGAACTAGCTGCTTAATCATGCTAAAATAAAAAAACCTGTCGTGAATAATCAACCTACCAATTACCCACGAATTCGTCAAAATTTCCAGCCGAACATTGCTGATACGGTTGGTACTTTAACGGAATCAAAAAAGCTATTTACTAAACGCCAAAAAATTATCATTGCTACAGTCTTGATGACTGTCGGTTTAATAATTACCCAAAATGCTAATTTGCTATTTTATCGTATGCAATTTATTTTAGGCTTGGGAATCATGGCATACCTATTATCCTTGTGGGCTTTATGGGGGGAGATGACTAAATTAAAAGCCATTACCTTATTAATTTTGCCCGCTTTATTTACCATTGCCTTTGCTGGCTTCTACTTTTTGTTTAGTCAAAATAGGTGGTTAACTAGACTTCCATGGGCATTAGGATATGGCTTCT
>CAYTXH010000003.1:17884-50403 GCA_964441115.1 uncultured Gammaproteobacteria bacterium
CTGTTATGTTATGATGCTGTATGAATATGTTTTTTATTGTTTATTGTTGTCACAAAATGTTTTCAATGTCGCCTCATCACGAACCATTGCTCTCTATAGAGCTGCTTCAACCGTGTCGTTTGTCTGTACCATTTTTACGGCGGTTTTATTATTTAATGTTGGTTTTTCTTTAAATTGGAGTTTTTATTGGAATGGTTTAATTGCCCTAGGAATTACTTTGCCATTAGCGTTTCAATTACTCTGGACAGTTGAAATGGAAGGAATCACTGCTAAATTGATTGTTACTACCTTGTTAGTATCAGTAATGTCGGGACAGTTAGCGATAGCATTATCATTTTGGCCAATTGCTCATCCAATATGGGCAATCAGTCAGGCAACAGCTTTGTATATTATGTTAGGACTAACAGTCGAATTTTGGAGAGAAAGATTATCAAATAGATTTGTTATCGAATATCTATCCGTTGGAGTAATCATTTTCTTATTAGCCTATTGGTTTACAGCTTGGACAGGCTAGGGGAATAAACGGTCGGCAGTCAGGAGCTAGCAGCTTGCAGCGAGAAGTCATTATAATTACTGCTTACCAATAACGCAGTCTGCAGAAAATATATATAAAATTTTACGCACGAATTAGCCTCAATTTTTTTCAAAAAAAAGTATATTAAATCAGAATAGAGGAGGAGTGACCCATAGTTAAATGATATAGTTTGATATAGTTGTGGATAACTCCAAATAAAAAACTATAAGATATATTATTGCATAATATTGAGGCTAGAATGTGTAAAGCAATAAACATAATAATATGCTTACAGAGAGTAGTGGTTATTCTTGATGCCTCTCTTTTGTGTCATATAGCTATATTTTTGTAAATAGGTTTTCACGCGTGAAAAAAGAAAATATAGCTATATGAGGTAGGAGGATAATAGGCATGATCAGGCACAATAAAAGAGTAGCTAATTAAGTTCACTGAGCACAAATCCTATTTATAGATAGTCAGCGCACACTCTTAGTGTAGTGCTAAGCTTAATATTTGATGTCGCACAATGATGGTTATGCGACGTCAGGAGTATGTACCAAGAGTGGGGCCCGTTAATCTATAGTGCCTGTACTGTGTACCAATTTATTGATTGATTTGCAGTAGCTGACGGTACCGTTATTTTGGCCTGCTACCTACTGAAATTTTTGTCTATTTTTTTATGGTTTTTATTAGTAAATCATCAGTTATGGCTATTTTAGATTGGACTGCTATAAAGCCCTAAACTAAGGATGACGTACTAGTCATCCCATGCTCTTAGAAGCCGTTTTAGGGGCATTTTTGGGCTTCGTGCCTGAGGCTAGAATTTTGGTCAATTAGAAGCCTATTTTAGCCTCAAAATTAATAAGTGTTTGGATATCTATGTATAAAAATATGATTAAAGATAATAATCAAGCCTAAACCGATGTATGAACTCCTCAAATTGAATATTTTATAGCTACAAAGCCTATTAATTAATAAGATCCATAAATGGTTGTTATTAAATTTATAGATAAATTAAATATTTGATTTTGGTCTACCAAATTTTGTTTTCTTAAAATATTAATTATTTTTGATTAGTTTACAAATAATAATTGCCGTAAATATCAAAATTTCTAAACATATATTCGATGTCGCACAATATTAAACACTCTTGTCGAGGCTATTTAGCATAATTGAGGCAGATATAGGTTGACAGTTGTGGCCATATGTTTTTATAGTAGAGTCAATGCCACCCAAAGAATATCCTACTACTCCTCGCTCAGCCAATACCAAATTATTATTAGTGGCGTTAGGCTGCTCTATTCTTGGTTTAGCCATTGGTTTTGGCTTAGGACAAGCTTCAGTCTCAAAATCGACTACTAGCCCTACTAATATGAACCAGACTGAGCAAAAGTCTTATTTTGATAATCAATCAGGCACAATTCAAGGCCAAATCAGTCAAATTAATGGCAATAAAGTCTTAGTTACAAACCAACAAAATCAAGTCCAAGAGTTTGAATTAAGTAATCCGATTACCATTTATAAATATGCAGATTCTAAATCCCCAGCTGATGTTTATACTGATGCCTCCGAGATCGAGTTAAACAAACCCGCTTTAATCGATGTCCAAATGGATAATGGTCAATATAAAATTGTGGTAGTCACTATTTTAGCTCCCGCCACTCCAGTTGTGACTCCACAACCAACACCATGAGAAGTTTGCTGCTTTTTCTAGCCTTAGTGGTTAGCAGTTTAATGATATTTATTACCCCTAGCGTTGCTATCGCTGCTGGTCCATATCCTGAAGGTTCGATCAATTTTGACGGTAAAACAGAACGAGCTCTCAGTATTAAAAAAGGTGAGAAAATGGCTTATACAGTCAAAATTACCAAGGGAACTAAAGTCTGTGAAGTCTTAACGCCAGTTTTAAATTCTTCCGGCGGCTTTGTTCAAGGTTTAAAAACAGAATTTACAGTTAATCGAGGTCAAGAATCATTTGAGGTTAAAAGTACGCTAGATACCAGCACATTAGCTCCAGGAAAATATTATTTAGGCATGTATGCCAGAACTGGAAATTGTCCGGGTGATGTCTATGGTAATCAAGATGATGGTTTTGATTGTGACGGAACCCCTACTTGCCACAAATATTGTGGTCAAAATGGCCGAGAAGCCACTGTCCAAGCACCTGTAGCTTGTTTAGATCGATTATTTTATTGCTCTACCAGAAAAGATATTCCATATCCTGCTGAATATGGCGGTAATAGTTGCGGACAACCAGCTGATGGTAATTTTAAAGCCGGATCACCAAATTACCGACAAGGTGAATGTGAGTTAGTTGCCTGTGATCGTTCAGGAAAAAACTTAGACAATTTAACTTTTACAGTTACTGAAGGAACCACTACACCTGCAACTTCATCTAAGCCATCGGCATCTGCTTCAGCTTCAGTAGCACCAGGAGCTTCTGGTTCCACAACCCCAAGTAGTGCACCTACAAGTACAGTAACTATTTTAGATTCTTCAGCTGCCGGAACGGTCACTGTTCCAGCTGAGAAATCATCTCTTTCGACTGATGTTGATTTGACCAAAGGTATTATTACTCCAACCAATAATCAACTCACCATCGGTGATCAAACACGCAATTTATCAAGTTATAATGGTGGTGATTTAGCTGCTAAACCAGCTGATTTATCAACTGGAGTAGCCGTTATCGGGGGAACCAAATTTAATATTGGCAAGGCAGTTAATCTTCAATCTGCCTCAAATCGAGCTACAGAATTAACTAATACGAATGTTTCTGCAGTAATTCCTAATAACACTACAGTTTTAAGTTCTAGTAGCTGGGATGGCAAAATCGTTGCTCCAAAATTAGAAGCTGCTAGTGGTGGTACTGCCCCTTCTGGTTTTCAAGTTGGATCTAATGTTGTCGTTGTCGGTTCTCGGACTCAAACATTAATTTTTGATAAGCCAGTTACTCTAACTATTAAAAATTATGGTGGTGCGGTTGGTTATAAGCCAGCTGGTGGTAGCAAATATGAAGCCATTACTGAAGTTTGTGGTGGTAGTTATGCTCAACCAAATCCACCAAAAACTTTCCCTGGAGAATGTTTTGTTACCAATGAAGCTAAAACTGAAACAAAGATTTTAACTTATCATTTAACTGAATTCGTAGCTTTAGTTGTGATTCCCCCAGTTTCTTATATCACCGTAAATCCATCAGTTTGTATGGATCCAAAAGATGAAAATAAAGTTGCGGCTCAAATCAAATGGGCGGCTAATCCAGGGTATCAGCATTTCGTTATCGCAAGGACAAAATGTAGTAGTTATGATCGTTGTGATGGTCAACCTGAGTTAGTTGTAAATGGTAAAGTTGCCGCTTTTACACCATCTGCTAGAGATTTTCAGGTCAAACCCGGCGAGTTTTGGAAATACCAGATTTGGGGCTTACATCAAGGCCAACCTGATCCCGACACCAATCCTCTCTCCAATTTAAATCCAAATTATTGGTCTAGACCAGTAGTTGTTAAAATTCAAAAATGCGGAAACAGCAATAGTTTACAAATTAAAGAATTGAAAGTTGATATTACTTCTCCACAACCGAGTAACACTCCTCCCCCCTCTTGTGCTCCAGGTACTGGAAACGCTTTTCATCCTTGCCAGCCAGCTACCAACTAATACCTAGCTTTGGTATCATTGGTTTAATGTTAGGACGTAATATTTTCATAGTTATCTCAGTTGTATTGTTGTTAGCTTCGATCCCGTTGGGAGTCTATTTAGTTCGTCAACAAATGGCTTTGAGAACAAAAGCTGCAACTGCCAATGTTACTCGAATTGAAATTTTAGGAAACGAAATTAATGATCTCCGAACCACCTCCGCCAATATTAAATTACAATTAGTTTATGCCGCTAGACCAGGTGAATCATTCCCAAATAGCTATCGAATTAGTAATTATTTAGGAAATATAAATCAGGCTCCGGAACAACCATTTACTCAAAATCCTATTTTAATTGATTGGCAATTAGAACCTGGGATTGGGCCTAAAACAATTTATGCTCAATTTAAAGTTAATGATGTTTGGGTTTCTCAAGTTCAACAATCAATTATTTTAGATGATGGCTCTACTCCGCTCCCCAACGCCACTCCAGATATTGTTACAGTAGATTTGCCTACACCAACACCAAAATCGCTGATTTATAAGCCGGGTCAAAAGTTTGATCTAAATGATGACAAAGTAGTCGATAATACCGATATAGATATCTTTTTAGAGCGTTGGAGAACTGAAAAAGTAGAACCAAATGATCCCGCGGATTTTAATAACGATGGCCGAATTAATAATAATGATTATGCAGAGATTTTGAAGCAGGTGAAGTAAAATATAAGTGATAAGTGATAAGTGATAAGTGATAAGTGATAAGCTAGGATAATGATTTATATAAACCCCAAAGTACTGTTCCTGTTTCATCTCTAATATTACTAATTATCTGGTAATCCTCTTTGGTTAAGTATTTTTGAGAGAACGCAAAATCACATAAGTACTGAGTTTCTGCAAGTGAGCCTAATGCTATACTTATAAACCTTCTAAACTCTGGTTTACTATTTCGAGCGTATCCTTCAACAATGTTTGTTGGAATTGAAAGAGAAGCCCGGCGGATTTGTGAAGTAATACCATATATTTCTGACTTGGGAAAATGATTTGTCTTTGAATAAACAATTTGAGCTAGGCAATCTGCTTTTTGCCAAGCAACTAAATTTTTATATCCGATTGTCGTAACCACTTAGCTTCGAATTATAATCCTTAAATTACCAGTTGTCTCCTATTACTTATCTCTTTTCTCCCCTCACTTGTCACTTTCTAGAAAACTTGCCATAATCTAAACATGAATGACTTAAAAAATCAGCTCACAGATCGCAAAACATTAGTTAGTCTTTTAGTTTTACTTCTCCTCGCAATTGCTCTGCCCCTCGGCATTAAATTAGCTAAAGATCAACAAATTCTCCGTTCTCGGGCTGCAGCTGATCCAATACGTTTTACTGGTGAAACTGTTCAATCTCGAGGTTCGGCTTCCCCGGTCCCAGTTATCGTCCCTAACACTAATAATGAATATCAAGTTGATCTCGAATTTAATGCTCCAAGTGCGCCTCCTTCTCAACCATGATTTAGCCTCCATTTAGGCTAGTATTTGTTGATCTGTTGTGATACGTTAAATTTAGCCATATTTTCATGACTAAAATTGCTAGTGTTTTTATTCTTTTAATATTATTTGTCTCAATTGGTTTTGGGATATATTTATCACAACAAAATCAGTCTTTAAAAAGTCGAGCGAATGCTACACCTTCAATTCAAGCTTATTGCCAAGGAGTTCATGATAATCTCAGAATTCGAATCAATTGGTCAGGTCTCCCAGCCTTACAAGCAGATCAGTATTATGATATTCGAACGTATGATAACTCTGGTGATGCAGATGCTGGACAAGATTCTCGAAACGGCCGAAATACGACACTAAATTCTGAAGGCAGTACATTTGTTACAGTTTCTAATCAGCCCAATAATAGCCAATTGGTGGCGGCTCATCGTCGTCCCTATCAAGTTTTAATTACTAGATTAGGTAGTGGAGGGAGCAATGTACCAATCGCTGATTCTGGAGTTTTTAGCTGTAAAGCTGACCCCTCAGACGTTAGAATTGATGAGCTTAGTGGTGGGGGTGATAGTTGCGGAGTGATTAGCGGACAAGCACGGATTAAATTAAATGCCTTTACCGATTTTTCTCTTTTCGCCAATAATCAAATTCACTTATGGTTAATGAAAGGTGGATGTGGCCTAGGCAATAATTCTAGCTGTAACCCACAGGGATATAATTCTAATTTATCCGAAGACACGATGGTTAAAATCATTAGTACTGATAATTTTGGTAGGTTTAGTTATGATCTGAAAAATGATCCGACAGTCGCTCATTTATTTGCTAATAATGCCAATCGAACGATTGCTCTTTACGGGGTTGGTGTGGCAGATGCTGAGTTCTGGAATAATTTTTACTACACCCAGATAAATGTTAGTGGTTGTAGTGCTACAACTACTCCAATAGCAGATGAACCACCGACAATTAGCACTTGTGCCGGTGCTACAATTAGTTGTGCCCAAGGTTATCGATCAGCGCCCCATCCAGATCCTTCTCCTCCAAATCGCTGTTTAACTTGTGTACCAATTGAAACACCAAATATTGATGTGACACAAAATAATGGTCAAGTTACAGTGACTTGGACTGGTCAAGCCAATGGTGTTTGGATTACAGATCAAGCAGTCGCCAATATTGGTAATAATCCATTATGGTGTGGTTCATGTCGGAATATCTTAACTACCAGACAAACTGACGCCGCAGACGCTCCAAATCTTGCTGGTAATTCTTTTAGTTTTGGTTCTGATTTAGCTGGGTTTAGAGTAGAAGGAACTAGTCGGACAGACATCGGTAAATACAATTTAGTTAATGGTAAAAAATATTGGATTATGGTCAGCAATGGTAGTTTACTAAGTTCTAATGTGGAGTTTACTTATCAAGCACCAGTCACGACTCCTCCGGTAGGTGAACCAAACCCAAATCCATCCCCGGATCCTAACCCTCCAACAAATCCTCCTCCACCAGCACCAGTAAATACTAAAGCTACCGGAAGTGCTCAGGTACAGGGATGTCTACTTAGCGGTAATATAACAGACAGCAATTATGTAAATAATGAAACCGGCAAATTGATTGCTGATTTATGGGTGTCGGGTAGTTATTACGTTAAAGATAGTTCTAACAAATGTGTTGCATCCAATAGCTTGTATTTAGGCTATGCCGAAGCTAAATCAATCGCTAATAGTTCTGGCAATTACAGCTTTGATTTTTCTAATACAGCAACTTATGCAGCGGTTACATCTAGTAGTGGACAAAATGGTGTAACTTACAAAAACTCTACCTGTACTGAAGTTGCCTATCCTAATCAAGAAATAATTAAAAAAAGTCCTAAAGATGTGAGTGTCTATTTTATCGATCTCGGCGCTGATGGTAAAAGAGTCCCTGACTCTGCTTCTCCAGCACATAATTCTCAAGTTGTTCAAATCAGCTGTGATCCAGATAAAGATGTTAAACCACTATTTGTTCGATTCAGCGAAAATGAGGATGACTTAAAACAATTTAGTCAAAATAAATGTAATTTAGATATCAATCAGGTAGTAACTAATAAAGTTGCTCCAGAAGCATACATTGCTAACGGTTGTCCTCCACTTAATGACATCAGTACCGGAATTGCGAAAATTAGTGAATATAAATTTAAAAACCAATCAGCAGGTCTTAAAACAATTTATGCCGAGTTTATTTATAGCAATGGCAAGACTGTTCAAAAGAAATCTAGTATTGAGGCAGTAGCTCCAGATCCGAAAATTACTAATTTAACTTGCGGTAAAGATTTGACTGGCCGTGGCCTAAGTCTAACAATCAAAGGTAATAATTTCTTAGCTAAGAATACTCAAAGCCAAATTAAAATCAATAATGCTACCGCCAATATCACTAACTGGAGTAATCCAAATGGCGGAGTTCAAACAGTTACCGCCACATATGAAGATTCAAAATTGACTCCAGAACAAGGTCAGCAATATAACATTACTTTAATTCGTGCCGATGGCAGGACTGATACTGCTAGCTGTTTAGTAGGAGTCAGTCAATTATCTTTAGGTGCCAAAGTTTGGTGCCGACAGCCAAGCAAGTACGATCAAGACAATGTTGAAGTTGTCATTGCTGAAGCCATTACTGGCGGGAAAAGAATCGAAACCAAAGTTAAGATTGATAAAGATGGCAATTTGCAGGGTATCAATAATCAGCTCAAAGCTGGTGCCTGTTATCGAATGAGTATTAAAGCTCCAAAAAGTGTCCGTCGGGTAGTTGAATTCCAAGCCCAAGAAGGTTCAACTATTATTCCAGATTTTCGATTACCAATTGGTGATATTTATCCAGATGGTGGTGGTGACGGGAAGATAAATGCTAGTGATCGATCAGAAATCATTCGCCAATGGAGTGCGATTCGCTCTAGTAGTAATTCTGGATCTCTAGTTAAAACCGGAGATTTAAATATCGATTCCGTCATTAATTCCTTTGATTTCTCTTGTATGATGTATGATTATAACGAGGGTGATGCTCCAAAAGTTGAAGCTGGTCCAATCGATGGTTCTAAAAATCCAGCTCTTAAACAAAGTTGTGATGAATCATTTAATCAGAATAATTACAGTACTAATAATGCCACTGGGAGTGCCACGGTAAATTAATATGGATAACATCTCTGCCCCAATCATCGTTCAATCAAATCCCAATCAGACTTCGTCTCATTCTAGTGGTCAATTAGTCCAATGGTTAATCAAGATTGTGTTATTAGGTTTAGTCTTATTTGTTGGCTTTCAAGCTTGGCAAGCTTATCAATTATGGAGAACTCCTGAATCAGTTCCCGCAGCCGCAGCACCAGTTTTGACTGAAACAAATGGCGGTCGGATTCGCTTAATTAGTACTAAAGAAAATTATAAAGTTGGTGAAGAAGTTGTTATCTCAGCAGTGATTGATACTAATGGCCGCCGAGTTAATGGCATTGATTTAATGGGGTCATATGATCCGGGTGTTTTAACTGCTACTAATAGTGGTCGTCTTCGGACATTTCGCCCCGGAAATGTTTTTACCGAATACCCAATCACTTTAATCGATGCCACTAATGGGGATATTCAGATCTCAGCTATTGCCACATTATCTCAAGCTGCTTATAGTGGAAATGGTCAATTAGCGACACTTACTTTTCTTGCTAGTCAACCTGGAATTACTACCGTCAGGCTCAATTTTAAAGCTGGAGAGACCACCGACAGTAATATGATTGATGCTGATGAGCTCGCTGATATCCTGACAAGTGTCCAAGATGTTACTATTAAAATAGAATGATCAAAAATTGGTTAACTGCTGCCATTGTTATATTTGCTGGTTTAATGTTGCCTAGCTCCGCTATGGCTGCAACTCTGTCGCTATCCCCAACTGGTGGTAGTTATAATCGAGGCTGTACCTTTCAAGTTGCTGTTGTTTTAGATGCCACCAATGAACAGACTGATGGCACCGATGCTATCTTAATTTATGACACTACCAAATTAACCTTATCTGCCCAAGCTGTTCAAACTAATACTAGTATTTATCCTGATTATTCAAATTCATCAGACCCTTCAACCGGCAAAATTTCGATCTCTGGTATCGCTTCAGTTAGCCAAGCTTACTCAGGAAAAGGCAATATGGCCACTGTTAGTTTTCAAGTAAAATCTGATGCTGCTCCAGGTCCAATGGCTATTAGGTTTGATTTTGATAGCTCTAATAAAGATAAAACTACTGATTCAAATGTTGTCGAACGCGGCACAGTTAAAGAATTATTAACACAAGTTACAGATGGTAATTACACTATTGGTAGTGGCACAGGTTGTACTAGCAGTGGTTCAGGAACTTCTACAAGCACAGGAGGTACTGGTGGCACTGGAACTTCAACCTCAACCGCTAGTGGTAGTGGAACCACGGCAAAAGGTAACGCCCCAATTCCATTTCCAGTAGGAGCTGCTAGTAGCTCTGCTCAATTCCCAACATCAACAGTTATTCCGAATCAAACTGGAGTTTCTAAAGGCGGTCAAATTCTTAGCCCAGCTGGCACTTCAACACCATTAATCATTATGGGAGCTGTCGCTGGAATATTAGTTGTTTTGGGCATCCTAGGGATTGCTTTACTCTAATCTATGTCAAATGATAATCAGCTAGTCATCCTGGCGAAACTAACTACAGATTTTTTGGAATATTTAGAAATTGAGAGAAATGCCTCTCCATTAACAATTCGCAATTATCACCACTATTTGCAGCGTTTTGTTGATTTTGCCGGCACTGCTACTCCTCAACAAATAGATCTTAAATTAATTCGTCAGTACCGACTTCATCTAGCTCATTATCAAGATCCAATCACCCGTAAGCCTTTAAAAAGAGTCACCCAGAATTTCTTTATGATCGCTTTAAGAGCATTTCTGAAATATCTTGCCCGCCAAGATATTGAAACTCTTTCGCCTGAAAAAATCGAATTAGGAGAAACTGATCCCTCTCCACTAAAAGTTTTAGATGATCAAAGTTTATCTAGATTATTATCTGCTCCAAACCCGGTGGGCAAAGACGGTTTGCGTGATAAAGCTATTTTAGAGTTATTGTTTTCGACAGGTTTAAGAGTCTCGGAACTAGCTTCGCTAAACCGAGATCATATTAATTTTGAGCGTCGAGAATTTGGTGTAGTTGGTAAAGGCGGTAAAGAACGAGTTGTCTTTTTATCGGATAGTGCTATTGAGTGGCTGGAACAATATTTAGATTCAAGAAAAGACGATTTTCGGCCGCTTTTTATTCGTTATCAAGGACAAATTGATCCGACTGATCACGGCGATAATATGCGATTAACTACTCGATCAATTGAACGAATAGTCGAAAAATATGTCAAACAAGCAGGTTTAGCAGTTAAAGCTACACCACATACTCTTCGACATAACTTCGCAACTGATTTATTAGTAAATGGAGCCGATATCCGCTCAGTACAGGAAATGTTGGGCCATTCCAATATCGCTACAACTCAAGTTTATACCCATGTGACCAATAAACACTTAAAGGATGTTCATAAAGCGTTTCATTCTAAAAATCATAGTGAGGAATAATTATTTAGACCCCCAATAGACTTTTGTAGCGTCATTGCGAGCGGAGCGCGGCAATCTATATATTAATAGCTCGTAGGGTATGGGATATGGTAGGTGGAAAGGCAAATACTAGAAAGCAAAGATTGCTTCGTGCCTCGCAATGACGAAATATGCTGCTAGCTCCTACACGCTAAACCTCGCCATAGGCGAAGCTCGCCTTTGGCGGCCTACACGCTAATTACTAGAGATACGATTTTAACCGATCGACGTTTAGCTTATCCGGCCCGGATTTATTATCGCCTGGAACTTCTAATAACCACGGGACTTTATTAAAGGGCTCTGTCTTCATTAATAATTTAAAAGCCTCTTCAGTTAAAAATCCTTCACCAATATTTTCGTGACGGTCTCGATGAGAATGAAATTCGGTTTTTGAATCATTTGCATGGATCGCTGCTAAATTATCAAAGCCAATTTGTTCCTCTAACTCTGCTACTAAATCTCTGATACCTAAAGGTGTTCTGGTGTCATAACCAGCAGCAAAAGCGTGTTGTGTATCAAAACATATTTTAGCGCGAGGATCTGCTACCCCTGCTAAAATTTGACCTAATTCTGAAAATGTTCCACCAATTGCCCCTCCTCCACCCGCTGAATTTTCTAATAATAATAAACTGTCAGATGGAGAACTGGCTAAAACTTCTTTAATTGATTTAATAACTTGATCAACAATGGTTTGAAAGCCACTACCCTTATGTGAACCTAAGTGAAAAATAGTCCCGACTACCCCTAGTTGACTAGCCATATTCTGAGCATAGATCAGCCAGTCAATCGATTTTTGTAAATGGGCTGGATCCGCGCTGCCTAAATTAATTAAATAAGTTCCGTGAATAAAATTAGGTCCGATTCCTGTTTCTACTGCTCGTTCTTTAAATCGGGCAATGACCTCAGGGCTATGTTTGGATTGATCCCATCGTTGGGGTGGTGAAACAAAAAATTGAAAACAATCAGCGCCGATTTTCTCTGCCCGTTCAAAACATAAATCTAATGAAATAGCTGCTGAAACATGGCCGCCAATTTTGGGCATTCTTAAATAGGTTTGCCCCCAAAACCGAATTGCAAAATATCTCGAATAAAACCAATTGCTTGATAGGGCCAGCTAAAAGCGACTAAGAAAAAATTAGGACTAAAATAACCGAAAGCTTCCCAATGGTAGTAATAAGCAAAATAAACTGCGAAGACCAAACCGAAAACGAAATAACACACGCCAATATTGGAAACAATTTTCTCAACTCTTCTACGACGACGATCTTTTTCTTCGAGATTCTCTTCAACTGGTTGATTCATAAGTGACTATTCCTCAATTTCAGCAGCAGCTTTAGCTGGAGTTGATTCTTGATTCTTACTAGAGACTACAGTTGCTGCAGCAACTTCTTCAGCTGCTTTGACTCTCATCAAGATCACTCCTTGTGTCTGCCGTTGCAGAGATGGAACGTCTTTTAATAATAACTTAATTAACTGTCCCTTGGTAGAAGTTAATACCAAAGTATCATCATCTGGACCAATCATTTGAGCTGTAACGATCTTGCCAGTCTTGCTGGTGACTTGAGCGGCTTTGATACCAGATCCTCCTCGGCTTTGTCGTTTCCAAGCAATAATCTTAGTTTTCTTACCTAAACCATTTTGCATGATTACAAACAGTTCTTGCTCAGGATCATTAACCAAATTCATCGAAACGATCTCATCTTGTTTGGTCAATAAGATACCCCGAACACCTGAAGTATCACGGTGAGTTGGTCGAACTTGAGATTCACTAAAGCGAATTGATTGACCTTCCCGGGTTACCAGAATAATGTCATCTTGCCCTGTTGTTGGAACTACCCATGACAAAATATCACCTTGGTCAAGCTTAATGGAGATTAATCCATTTTTTCGGATGTTAGCGTATTCCTCAATTGGAGTCTTTTTGACACTGCCCTGTTTTGTTCCCATGAATAAGAACTTAGTAGTGTCTTTAGCTCTAGTAGTTAAGATTGCGGTGACTTTTTCACCCTGATCAATGTTGATCAAGTTGACGATCGCTTGGCCTCGAGCAATTCGTGAAGCTTCTGGAATCTCCCAAACTTTAATCTGGAATACACGACCTCGATCAGTAAAGAACAAGATATTGTCATGAGTTTGACTGTAGAAGATGTGAGCCACTGCATCTTCTTCTTTAGTTGTCATTCCTGAGACACCTTTACCACCTCGATTTTGAGTTTTAAAAGTACTTGGTTGTTGTCGTTTGATGTAACCGTTCTCTGTAACTGCCACGATCGTTGTCTCATCAGCCACTAAATCTTCTTCGGAGAATTCACCGACTTTAGATTTGTAAACTCTGGTTCTTCGTGGATCTGCATATCGTTCCTTAATTCGAGTAATTTCATCTTTAATAACTGCTAAGATCTTGGCTGGGTGTGCTAATAAGTCTTCAAGATAAGCGATTAATTCGCGAATCATCTTCAATTCGTCTTCAATCTTTTGTCGCTCCAAAGCGGCTAATCGTCGTAACTGCATATCCAAAATCGCAGTGGCCTGTAACTCACTCAATTTAAATTTAGACATCAAATTAGCTTTTGCTTCATCGGAATCCTTACTTGAGCGGATGATTCGGATCACTTCATCAATATTATCGACTGCAATTTTCAAACCTTCCAAAATATGTTCTCTGGCTCGAGCTTCAGCTAATTCGAATTCTGTTCGGCGACGAATAACAACAATTCGGTGATTAACGAACTCTTCCAAAATTCTCTTCAAAGTCATCAAATGAGGTACACCATCTGACAAAGCCACCATATTTACATTAAATACTGATTGCAAAGCAGTATGTTTGTATAAGTTATTTAAGACAGATTGGCCTTTAGCATCACGCTTTAACTCGATAACAATTCGCATACCTTTTCGGTCAGATTCATCTCTTAAATCAGCAATTCCTTCGATCTTCTTATCCTTAACTAAATCAGCAATTCGGCTAATCAAAGTCGCTTTATTTACCTGATAAGGCAATTCTGTAACGATAATGTCATATCTTCCGCCTCGAGCTTCTTCGATTTCAGCTTTAGCTCGCATCACGATTCGACCCTTACCGGTAGCATAAGCAGCTAAAATTTCTGATTGATCATAAATTGAAGCTCCAGTTGGAAAATCTGGACCTTTGATAAATTTAACTAAGTCATCAACTGTCGCTGATGATTTAAATTCTGCATCGCTATTTGATTGTTCAACTGGAGTCGCTAATTGCTCTAAAATTTCTCGACCATCTGTAGCGGTAACTTCGGGAACTGCTTCTTCAGTTGTTTCTTTAGCTGCTTTTTTATCAGTGTCGGATTCCTTAGTTTGATGCTCAATTAAATGAATCAAAGCATCCGTAACTTCACCTAAATTGTGAGGTGGAATCTGAGTAGCCATACCTACAGCAATACCAGATGCACCGTTTAACAACAGATTTGGAATAACTGCTGGTAATAAAGTAGGTTCAGTAGTGGTTTGTGAGTAATTATCAACGAAATTAACAGTATCTTTATTAATATCTCTTAATAACTCATCAGCCATCGCTGACATTCTCGCCTCGGTGTAACGCATCGCCGCTGGACTATCACCGTCCACTGATCCGAAATTACCCTGACCATCAACCAATGGATAACGCATTGAGAAGTCTTGAGCCATACGAACCATTGCTTCATATACTGGTGAATCACCGTGAGGATGATAGCTTTTAAGCACTTCTCCAACTACAGCTGCACTTTTTTGATATCGAGAAGTGTGATGCAAATTCTGTTCTTGCATCGCGAAGATAATTCTTCGTTGTACAGGTTTTAATCCATCACGGACGGCTGGCAAAGCTCGAGATACGATAACTGACATCGCATAATCGAGGTATGATCGTTGCATCTCTTCAACGATTGAAGTGGTTTCAATTTTACCGATATTGTTAACAGGTTTAGTATTATCCATCTATAAGGCTTAAGAAGTACTCTAAAACGCCTTGATCATTATGCCATCCTCGTTGTGGTTTAGCAAGCCTAAAGTATTAAATTAAATGACACAAATGTTTAAGTATTTCAGGATCAGGCAGTTTTACGAGTGATTTTCCTTCAATAAGATTTATATGTTGCTGACTATTATCACCTAGGAGTTAAATCATATTTGCTGATTATTATTAATAATAGCGTAATACTTTGATCTTAAAATAAAGTTATTTTTGATGATTATTAGCTGCCATTATTTAATCCTGCGGAATTTTTTCTTTAATGCCGGTTGTAGCTCTTCTACTCCAGGTAAAGATTGAAGTAATCGAATATTTCTAGGAGATTTTAATTTATTTAAAGCTTGGACTTCTATTTGTCGTACCCTTTCTCTAGATATATTTAATTTTTCGGATACTTCTAGCAAAGTTTTACTATTCCCATCATCTAATCCGAAACGATAAATAATCACATCTTTCTCCCTATCGCTAAACTCTGAACTATTTAAAATCGACATGATTACTGATCTCTGTTGATATTGTGAAGCTTCCTCAACTGCCTCGTCACTTACATTATCAGTCGTTGAACCGACTAAATCACCGATTGTAGAATCTCCATCTTCTCCAATTGGCTGATCTAAAGACATTGGTTTAAAACGATTAGCATTAACTTTCATTAATAACTCGAAATCTTCGCGAGTATATTCGCCTGTTTTAATAAGTTCTTGTGCCATTTGCTCTTGGGATAATTCATGCATATTATTACCAATAGTTTTAAAAAGGTATCGACGCATCGAAAAGATCTTTTGATGTATATGTACGGGGAATCTAATTGTATCTGCTGTATCCGCTATTGCCCGCTTAATAGCTTGTCTAATCCACCAAGTTGCATATGTCGAAAATTTATTTCCTCTCTCAGGATCAAATTTTAATATAGCTCGAGCAAGCCCCATATTTCCCTCTTGAATTAAATCAGCAAATTCAACTCCTCTCCAGCGAAATCTTTTGGCTTCAGCAATAACTAATCTCAAATTAGCTTTAACCAAATCTTCGATGGCTGAAGTTCCATCTTCAAAAAGATGTTTAGTTAATTTTAATTCTTCCGCGGAGAGAAAATGATAAAAAGACTCGTCGAGTTTCAATTTATATGGGTCATCCATTTGTTTCATAAATTCCAATCCCATTTCAAAGGGCATTTTTTCTGAATGTTTTCTTAATTTCTTTCGGTGTTCCACTGCTAATTGAACTCGTCCACCAAGTACTTTTTCCTGTTCAGCGTCAATCAGAGGAAAATTCCTTATATCTGCAAAATATGATTCGACGACATCTACGCTGTAAGTTAATTCCGCTTCATTATTTTTTTCCTTTTGCTTGGGTTTAGCTTTCGACCTTCTTATATCCATTAACTCTAAAGTTTGTTTTAAATGCTCTGATGTAAAAATCTGTTCATCATCAGGATTCCAGTTTGAAGTTTGATCAATTATGACGTGATCTTCCTCTTCTTCTATCTCCACTAACTCTTTTTGCCGTCGACTCTTCTTAGTTTTCTCTACAAATATTTTAGGTACATCATCGTCTATAATCTCCTCATCACCATCTGAATTTATATTTTCTTCTAGTTCAATACTTTCGATTTCTGTTTCATCATGAATAACCGGAATTTCCTCTATAGGTTGATCTTGTTTATCCTCAACATCTTTTCGATTTCTAGGTGTGTATTTTCTTTTAACCCGCGATGATTGTAATGTTTCTTCTTGAGTGCTTTGACCGTTAACCGCTGGTTCAACAATCATTGGGAGAAGATCTGCTTTTTTAGCAATATCACTAAAATCGACATCGATTTTTTCAGTCGGATTGATAATAGTATCTGCTGCTACTCCACTAATGTAATCGTTAACATTTGGCAAATCTAACTGATAACCATTAATCACCATCTCCCTGAAATCACGCTCAATCTGCTGCATATTTAGGATTGATTGATTAGAATTTTGATCAAACGTAATCCCTAATTGGGTCATTAATGTGTCAATCATTGGCTGTAAATATTTGGTTCGGTAAATTCGCTCAAGAGCTGCAGTTCTTTGTCGATCTCTCCAGTCACCAAAGCCTTGAGACAATATCAATTGATTGATTCCTCGAAAACTCTCAGCGGAAGGCATTATTCTCGGATCTTTAAAACTATTCTCTGCTAACCATTTACTTGCACTTTGATACTTATCCGCCATCTCATCGATATCCGATTTATCTCTAAATCCAGAGAAGGTTTTAGCAATTAATTTCTGATGGCGAGCTAGGCGGCGGTAAATAGTTCCCTCAGGTCGTACTCCCCAAGCCTGAAGTCTAGCGGTATGTTCAATAACAGTTTGAGCTACTGGATAAAGTAAACCATCTACAGATAATTGTCGAAGCGGCGTGTCAGATTGAGGGGCGAATTGTTCATGATGCTGATCTTTCTCAATATGATACAAAGTCATTTAAGCGTTATTTAGTTTTTATCACTATATCATGTAAATAGCTTTGCTAGCTGCTCACTATTAATATCATAAAACATCATCAATATTTCTTGATATTGATCATTATTATCTAAAGTTTTTAATGCTTCTTCTGGTTGAGATTGAAAATGTTCAAGATACGCAGATACTTCGGCTTTGACTTTTTTTAAACTTTCTGGAGTTACTGGAACCATCCATAAATGGTCTTTCTGAATCATCTTAAATACTTTTTTCGTATCTTCATCTAACTGAACTCCGAATATCCCTTGAGTATTTGGTTGTGATAAGACTGATGATGCTAAAACTGCCCAATGCGCTGGAGTCAAAATTCCCAAATTCCCTTTAACCTTTTCCTGATTGGGTACTGGTTCAGTAAAATTTTGTGCAGGGATTACAGTTTCAACAGCAGGTACCTCAACTTGTAACTCTGGTTGTTTCACTTCAACTTTAGCTAATTTATCTTGATCCTCAGTAATACCTAAAACAAATCTTCTAAAAGTATTTTCTCCCTCAGATCTCTGTAAAATATTAATTAAATTTTCCCGAGATAAATCCTTATAAGCAGGTTGTTTTCCGATCCAATTGAACCATTCTTGGAAATATTGAATATGTTCTTTTATTGGCTGATTCGGGCTAATATCCACAGGTAATCTATCGATAATAATTTTTATTACTGCATTTTCTAAATTCCAACGGTTTGTTGATAGTCTAGCTGGAGAGCTATCGGCTTCCAATAAATCTGCATATACAAATTTTGCTGCATCAAGTGTTGTCGGATAAAGAAAATTGTCACCACTTTCATTAATTTGAAGTAATGCATAAGCTCCTGTTTCTTGACGTCCGTTTTTTAAATCTCTCTTAGAACGTTTCTCGACCTGAGGTTTTACCTGTTCAGTTTTTAAGTCTGATTCATCCAATAATTCTTCTTTATTTTTAACAATTGAGGGTAAAATATTTTCTTTGGGCTCGCGTTTAGCCTTTGGAGTCTCTCTCACTAAAGATACTGTCGGTTGAATTTTTACTTCCTCAATTGTTTTTTCAGTTAAGATCTTAATTCTCTTAGGAGTTTCTCTGACTAAACTAACTTTTGCTGTTGGAGTTGCTGCATCGACTATAGCTAATCGATTTTGAATAGCTGGAGAAAGTTCTCGTAAAAATCTGAGTCGACCAATTCCCTGAGTTGCTTGAGCTTGTAACTGCTCTGCGCTCTCTAATTTATCTCCCCGAACCGCAGCCGCTGCTTGCTCTAACATAACGGCAATATTTTCACGCTCTTCTTTATCAAGTTGAGTGAAGACTAAATTTAATTTTTTATCGGTTTCGTGAGCCATGAATTTTGGCAGTGAAGGATTTATACTCGAAGCATAATTGCTTGTCAATAATTTTTTAATCGCTAGCTAAGAACCTGCGCATTTTTCTTATTGCCTCATCTTTAATTTGATGAGTTCTTTGGCGAGTGTATCCCATTTCTGATGCAATATCACTAAAGGGTACAGGTTTAACTCCATTTAACCCAAAATGTTTAGTAATAACCTTTATTTCGTTTTCATCTAATAGTGTAATTAGATCAGCAATTAATACATTTTCAATGGCTGTCTCTTCAGTATGATTATCTCCCAAATTCGGATCTTTTATAGTATGACCGAAGGGAATATTAAAATTATTCCTTAGGATGACTTTATCTAAGGATCTTAACGGTCTTCTAAAAAATGCTTCAATTTCAAAATCTTTATAACCCTCTTTCTCAAAAATGACTCTTAATTCATCATCCTTCTTACTTCCATCTATAGTAATAACTTGGTCAACCCTATGTCGCATTTGGCGGACACTTCGATCAACTTCAGCTGTCAATTGTATTCCTTGAGATTGCCTAACTACAGCATGTTGCATCAAAGCATCTATCCATCTCCATGCATAAGTCGAAAACTGGTAGTTTCTTGAGGGGTCAAATTTCTCGACAGCTCGCATTAATCCAATAGTGCCTTCTTGTTCTAGGTCATCTCGATCTATACCACGGTTTAATAATAATTTAGCTCGTGATTTGACTAATGGAAAGTTGCTAACTGTCATTAATTCTGATCCACGCTCCGCAACTTCTTGTATTAAATCTAACTGATCAGCATTAACAGAAGGTTTAGGTTTTTCAGCTACCTTTTTCGCTTGTCTGCCAGCCATTATTAGCTGCCATATATAAGCAGCTTCATTACGTGGCAATCTTCTAATAGAATCGGGTTCAATTATGGAGTATTGATTAATTGCTGTCTCTAATCTATATCTTTCAGTTTTTAGTTGATCGGTTGACAGATTCATCCAATCTATTCCAACTGGTAGACCTTCATTTCTAGTCTCTAAAATCATTCGGCGATTTTACTAAATTTAAAGCTATTTTTCCAGTCAACCTTAATCAAGCTTTTTTAGTATAATTAACACATGTCAAAAATAACTCTTGGATTATTTTTTGGTGGACGGTCGACTGAACACGAAGTTTCAGTCATTACTGCACTTCAAGCTTACGAGCATTTAGACAAATCTAAATATAATGTTGTTGCAGTTTACGTTGCTAAAAACGGCCAATTTTATACTGGGGAACAATTCTTAGATCTTAAAAATTATCGGAATTTAGATAATCTGCTACTCAGCAACCCGCAAGTTACTCTCGAAAAACGCCAAAACAAAGCTGGCTTAGTTCAAACTAAAGTCTTCCCTAAATTCACTACTTTAGATATCGCCATGCCTCTATTTCATGGTTCGTTTGGTGAAGATGGTGCGATTCAAGGCGCCTTTGAAACTTTTGGTCTCCCCTACACTGGACTCAACGTAATGGGTGCAGCAGTTGCGATGGATAAAGTCATTTCTAAATCTCTTTTCACAAGTCTAGATTTGCCTGTTGCTAAGTCAAGTGTTATTCGTCGATTAGATTGGTGGGAAGATCCAAAAAAGTGTTTAGCACTCGTGAAAAAAGAGTTAAAGTACCCAGTTTTCATAAAACCTGCTGATATCGGTTCAACTATTGGTATTAATAAAGCTAATAACGATGACGAACTCCAATTTAACATCGAAGTAGCCGCAGTTTATTCAGATAAAATATTAATCGAGGAAGCTTTCCAAAATTGCATTGAAGTAAATTGTGCTGCTTTGGGTTATCATCTAGTTACGCCGTCTGTCTGCGAAATGCCAATCAGTACTGGCGAATCTTTAAGCTTTGATGATAAATATCTTCGTGGTGGAAAAGGTTCTAAAGGTGCTGGTATGGCCTCATTAACTCGTCAAATTCCAGCGCCAATTAGCGACAAATTATCAAAACAAATTCAGGAAGCGACAGTCAAAGTTTTTCAAGCTTTAGAAGGTTGCGGTGTAGCCCGAATTGATTATTTTGTCGATCCTAAAACTGAAAAATTCTGGATTAACGAGGTCAATTCTCCCCCAGGCTCTTTAGCCTTTTATTTATACCAACCATTAGGAATTTCTTATAGCCAATTACTTGATCGATTAGTCTCAGATGGTTTACAAAGAGCTGAAGATCAGAAGAAAACTCAATTCTCTTTTGACACTCCTCTGCTTCAACAAATGGCTGTAAAAGGTCTTCACGGCGGGTCTAAGAATAAGTAGTTTTTGATATTATAGGATATTCATTATATAATTCGCCCATGGCTAATACTATGGAGGCGATTAATCGCTTTGTTGATAAAATTGAGAAGCGAGATTTACCAATCGATTCTCAAGATGGACATGAATTTGCTTATGCTTTAGTTGAAAGCGGATTTTCAGCCAAAAAATTAAGAGTTTTAGCCGAAGAGCTCAATTTTATCCCACGAGATATTATTGACGATCAACTATATCTTCACTCTAAATCATTAAGAAGCGTTTTGAACGACCAGCCTTACGGCATTATTCGCTATCCTGCAGAAGGCAGTGCAGTTTGGATATATGAACAATTAATTAGCTATGGTCTACCGCATGCTGCGTCCGTCGTGTCTTTAGATCGAATAAATTCCGAAATTACGGGGATGTTGAGTCTGTATCAAGAACGAGTTGAAGACTTAGCGAATATATATGGAATAAGATCGTTTTGTGTGATGGATGACTTTGGGTATTCAGGTAAACATATTCGTAAAATGGTAGCTATGACTCCAAGCCAAATAAAATTAAATGCGGTCTTTGTTGGTCTCTCTAAAGCGGCAAAAGCAATCCTTAAACCTCACACTAAAAATATATTCTCAAATTTAACAATACCTTCGACATCTCATTTAAAAGTTGTGGCAACTAATAATTTAGAATGCCAAGTTTTCGGTGTTGATCGCAGAAACAGTGTATATAATTCGGGGTTTAATTATTTAACCTGGTCCGAAATAAAAGTTCCAGATAATATGCCAAGAATTTTAACCGGTAAAACCACAGATTATCTAGATAATGATCGAAAACCGATAACTTTTCCACCTTTAATACGCGAAGAAAGATTTAAACCACCTTACAGACTGGAGTTGCCATTAAGATAATAGTTTAAAAATACTGATCCGGCAGATCATTTTCGATCAAAACTACCGCATCTTTGACCGCAATTTTAGGCAATAATTGAAGCGCCTGCTGAGTTGTTTCCACCCAAATCTGTTGCTCTTTGGGATAATTGGCATTCTCGAGACCTTTAATTAAAGCCTTTTTAGCGTTGTGTCCAACGATAATAATGTAATCTGCTACAGTTGCGGCATGTTCAATAAAGCTAATATTCGCCTGATCTGCTGTTTCCCCGAGCTCTACTAATCCGGGTGTAATCAAAATCTTTTGTTTTCCGGGTAACTGCTTTAATAATTTAAAAGAAGCTTGAGCCGAAATCGGATTAGTATTATAGCTATTATCAATCATGGTCCAACTGCCTTGATGGTTTACCTCTAATCGATGCGGGGTTGGCAACATCCAGCGGGCTCTATCCGCAATCTCCTTTAAAGTCATGCCAAGTTCCAATGCAATAGCGGCTGCCATGGCAAAGTTTTGAGCATGATGACCTCCAAACAGTGGTAAATTAATTTGTTGACTCTGATTTTTCCAGTGAATTTTAAAACTAGTTCCACTATTAGTTTGATTAATGGCACTGAGTTTAAGATCTGACATTTGATTCTCCCCTACCCAAATTGGATCAGTTAAATATTTTTCCGCCTGTTCTGTCATCCATGGATCATCGCTATTTACCAGCATCCGACCATGATTATTTTGGACAGATTCAACTATCTCAAACTGCGCTTTAACTAAATTATCCATCGATCCGAAACGCTCAAGATGTTGTGGTGCTATGGCAGTTATTACACCAGTAGTCGGTTGAGCAATCCTTGCCAACTGGGCGATATCGCCGATCTGATAGGCATCCATCTCTGCTAAGAAAATTTCAGTATTATCTTTTAAATCCGCATTAATAGTTCGAGCTAAACTTAATTCCGTGTTATAACTTTTTGGTGTTTTAACTACTCGATATTTATTCCAAAGTAAGGTGTATAACATATCTTTAGTCGAAGTTTTGGCATAGCTACCAACAATAGCTACTACTTTCAAATCTTTTAGTTCTTGTCGTCGACGAATAGCTCGACTAATTAATCTTTTTCGCGTCCTACTTTCAATCGGTATGAGTAGCCAACTGCTAATAATCAAAAATATTGGTGATAATTGGCTTAAAGTTAAGTACCACAGCACTAACCAAGTCCAATTTTGGTTTAAGCTGACAGTTAAAATAATAGTCAAACAGATAATTAAAAATTGGCTCGCAATCATTAATAACCGAGCTTTACTAGTCCAGTCCAGGTGCTGTTTTTTTTGTAATTGGCGACTATATGGATGTTGATTAAACCATCTCCAAAAGCGCGGGACTTCGTACTCCACTGATTGGAAAATATATAAATGATCCGCAGTCGGCCAGATATTTGTTAATATTTTATTTATTTTTTTCATATATTTTATTTATATAGATTCCGGATCGTGTCCGGAATGACAAGAACAAAATTGCGTCATTGCGAGGAGTCTTCGACGCGGCAATCTTATATTTAAGACAAAGATTGCTTCGTGCCTCGCAATGACGCAATGTTATTTAACTATTGCTCCTCCTGTTCCTACTCCCCCTTGCTCAAAAAATTTCTCAGCCAATATTCAAATCTTTCTGGTTGATCTAAATGTGGAAAATGGCCTGCTCTCTCAATAATTTCTAGTCGAGAATTCGGAATTAATCGATACATTTTCCGGCCAAAACTAACAGGTACAGTAAAATCGTTTTCTCCCCAAATCAAAAAAGTTTCAGCTTTGATTTGACTCAAATATTGAGTAAGATCTTCACTAATAATATTCTTAAATGTCTCCTTTAGCTCGCCAGTTGATAAATAATCTGATTGAAGTTGACGATAAACTTTCGCTCTAAGCTTATCTTTTAAATTGAACCAATTCGGCAATATTTGATTTACAATTTTGGCTGTCGCCGCTAATAATTTTGACTTAGTAGTTGGAATAGGACGAATACCTGCCGCATCTTCTAATATTAATTTACTAATTAAATTTGGATATTTAGCTGCTAATTTTATACCGACTCTGCCTCCTAAAGAGTGCCCTAATAAAATCGGCTTTTCCAACTTTAATTGTTTAAAAATCTCGACCACAGTTTCAACATAATCACTTACTTCTAATTCTGATTTTGTTAAAGGACTCCGCCCAAATCCCGGTAAATCAATTAACCAGACAGTCCAATCAGATTTCAATTTATCAGCTAATTGCCAAAAACTAGACACATCTTGCTGCCAACCGTGTAATAAAACCAAGTCTGGTCCCTGACCAATTTTTTGATAATAAATTTGTCCTTTTGAGCTCTGTAAATACATAACTAATTATACTCAGCTAACTTTCTAACTGCCTGACTAAACTGTTCTCCGCGATCTTTATAATTCTTAAACCAATCAAATGAGGCATCTCCAGGTGAAAGTAAGACTATATCGCCTGACTCAGCTCTCTTAAAAGCTTGTTCAACTACCTGGCTAATATTTTCACAACTGCTAATTATTTCTCCGTGAAAACCACTATCTAATAATGCCTGTGATATCTTTGGCCCTGTAGTTCCAATCGTAAAAATAGCCTTGATTGAAGTGCTTTGCGCTATTTTTTGCGCGATTTCTGCGTAATTAGCACTTTTCGGTGACCCACCTAAAATACAAATCTTTGGTTGTGAAAAAGCCTCAATTGCTGCCATCGCAGGCGCTGGACTAGTGGAAATGGAATCGTCGATAAACTTAATACCATTAATCTCGGCTACTAACTCTAATCTATGAGGTAAACCTGTAAATTCCGATAATGATTTTTCAATAATCACTGGATCAATCTCTAAAATCTCACCCACTGCCATTGCTGCTGCCGCATTTTCATGGTTATGAACTCCGGGGATCGATAACTGCCAGCCTGTATCTGTAAAATCTTCACCACCAAACCATTTAATTTGAGCTCGAGTTAAACTTGCGAGATCCGCGGTAACTGAATAATCTTGATTAATCACTGCCCAATCCTGCTCAGTCTGGAATCTAATTAAGTTGGCTTTAGCAGCGACATAATCTTCAAATTCACCGTGCTGGTCTAAATGATCGGGAGTAATATTTAGCATTACTCCAATTTTGGGACTTGTTGAAATATCCCGTAATTGATAGCTCGACAACTCCAAAATTACCCAATCTTCATCAGTTAATTTTGATAATAATGGCAGCATTGGTTCACCAATATTCCCAGCAAGATAAACATTTAAACCGGCATTTTGCATCATTTGATAAAGCATGGTGCAGGTCGTGCCTTTGCCATTAGTACCAGTCACACCAATAATATTTTTTGTTGGCGACTGCTCAAAAAAGATTTGAGTTTGAGTGATTAATGGCTTATTAGAAGCTAAAAGTTGCTGATAAGTTGCCAGTTTGACTCCGGGTGAAAAAGCGATCAGATCAAAATTTTCTAAATCATTTAAGTAATCAGCACCAGTTTTCCAATCAACTCCAATCGTTGGATCTTCCACCTCCGGATTTTGATCGGCTACCGTAATTTGAGCACCAGCGTTTTTTAAATATTGAACTAATGTTTTACCTTCCACACCGTAACCAACGACTAAAATTGTTTTATCTTGATACATTCATTTATCCTTGCTTTACAAACTCCCGAGCCCACTGATCAACTGATCCAGCCCCCATAAAAATTACTAAATCATCTGAGTTAATATTCGACTTTAATTGTTCTTTTAATTTATTAATATCCGACTCATATTTTATCTTCTGATCTCCAACAGCTTGAACTAATTCTTGGCTACTTACTAATCCAGTATCGACCTCACGAGATGGATAAATATCTAAAACATAACCTGCTTCAATTGGCAGATCTCTTAGACAGCTCACAAAGTCAGCGAATAAAGCTTTAGTTCTGGAAAACATGTGGGGTTGCCATACCATAATAAGTTTTTTATTAGCATAAGATTGATGAAAACCTAAAATAGTCTGACTGATTTCAGTCGGATGATGACCAAAATCAGTATAAATTTGTGCTCCATTTACCTCTCCCAATAATTCTTGTCTTCTACCTAGTCCAGAGTAATCTTCTAAAGATTGCTTGATTCTCTCTGGTGTAATTCCTAATGCTAAACCCAGTTGGAATACCGCTGAGGCATTGCTGACATTATATTCCCCCGGAATTTTTAAGGTTAAATTAAAATCAGATTTGGAGTAATCCATCACCGTCACCTCTGACTGCTTCATCACTTTTTTAATTACCTCACCGACACCTGGATCGCTCATATTGGCGATAATTAATTTTTTTGTTTGACTCAAGAATTTAATAAAACTGGCTTGGTATTCTTCGAAATCGGCAAAAAACTCGGGATGATCCATCTGAATATTGGTCACAATTGTGTAATCTGGATGAGACACCAAAAAATTATTATTAAATTCATCAGCCTCAGTAATAAACCATTCGCTGTGCCCGATCCGATAATTAGCATTCCAATCAGCGACAATTGCTCCTAACTCGACAGTTGGATCAAAATTGGCTTCTTCTAATAATTTAGCGGTCATCGCCGTAGTTGTAGATTTACCATGAGTGCCACAAATAGCAATTACCTGCTTGTTTGCCTCCAAATATTTACCCATAAATTGCTGCCAAGTTAAAACTTCTAATCCTTTAGCTTGTGCCTGTCGTAATTCTGCATTATTCGGATCGAGTGACAATACCGCCGGGGTAATCGCTAAAGTATCGACCCCTTTTAAGTGCTCTGGACTATGGCCTGTTAGTAATTGATCATCCGTGAAAACCTGTGTAAATTCATTTTTCACGAAATTGTCACAGCCGCTAACTTCAAAACCTTGTGCCTGAGCAATCGCCGCCGCTGCTGAAGCGCCCGATCCAGCAATTCCTAAAAAATGTATGTGTCGTTTCATTATTAATATTGTAACTAAAATCTTAATAGATCGATATGATCGAATCTAACTTGATTAGTTTTGGAACTTATCGTGAGCAGCTGCTAATTCTTCTGGAGTATTTATCCCATGCCATTGAGTAGGATCGGCTAATTGAAAAATATTTAATGTATCCTGATGTTTTTTAGCAATATTCATTAGTTCGGTGATGTAATATTCACCTTTAGGACTAACTGGAACTTGATCTATATTTTTTCTTAACCACTCAACATCAAAGACATAAGCGCCGCAGTTAATTTCACGGCTCTGGAAGCCACTATTAGCATATTCACTAGCTTCTAAAATTTGATCAAATTGACCTTTTTCATCTCTAATGACCCGACCTAATTTATTTTCATCTCCAACCATAGTGGTCAGAATACTTACTTTAGCTTGGTAATTTAAGTGTGAACTTAAAAAATGTTGGATAGTTTCAATTGAATAAAAAGCTGAATCATCACCATTCACTACTAAAATAGTCTTAATATTTGAATTTAAACTTGATAAAGCAGTTTGAACTGCATTAGCAGTACCTAAAGGCTCAGCCTGAAGTGCAAAGCTACAATCAAACTCATTTTGAATCGCCGCTTGGACCTCTTCAGCTTTATGTCCAACTACAATCACTATTTGAGACATGGCTAACTTAGTAAAATTGTCTAAAGTTCGAAGAATCATCGGTCGACCAGCGATCGGATGCAATACTTTTGGTAAATCTGATTGCATTCGGGTGCCTTTTCCGCCAGCTAAAATAACTGCAGCTACATTTTCCATAGGCTAATTATACCTAAAAGCAATCAAAATGCCAATTACTACAGGGTTAAAACTGAACAGATCTATAAAAATTTAGACGTCGAGGATCGCTTGTTTAGCGTGAGTTTGAATAAATCTCTTTCGTGGAGGCACTTCATCACCCATTAACATTTCGAAAGTTTCGCTAGCTGCTACTGCATCTTCAACTTCGACAAGTTTTAAGACTCGATTTTCTGGATTCATAGTAGTTTCCCATAATTGATCTGGATTCATCTCTCCTAAACCTTTGTATCGTTGAATGATAATTCCTGGAACTTTCTTTGGCATCGCATCAACAGTTGCTTCAGTAGCAGACTCCGCTGTTTGTCCCTCTTTTGTTGCTTCTTCTTCAGCTGCTTGCTGCTTGCTGCTAGCTGCGGTCTTTACGGTAGGTTTAATTTTTTCCACAATGGCATCTCTTTCGGCATCTGAATATGCGTAGTGAACTTCTTTGCCTCGTTGGAGTTTATACAATGGTGGCTGAGCAATATAAACCCAACCCCGAGTTAATAACTCTGGTAGATATCTAAAGAAGAAAGTTAACACCAAAGTTCGGATGTGAGCACCATCGACGTCCGCATCAGTCATGATGATAATTCGATGATATCGAGTTTTTTCATAATCGACAGTGTCGCCAATACCAGTTCCTAAAGCGATGACTAAGTTTTTAATTTCTTCAAATTCTAAAATCTTATCTAACCGAGCTCGCTCAGTATTCAAGATCTTACCTTTTAGCTTCAAGATGGCTTGAGTTTTACGATCTCGACCCTGTCCAGCACTACCTCCTGCACTTTCACCCTCTACTAGATATAACTCTGAATTAGCTGGATCTTTTTCTTGGCAATCCATTAATTTACCTGGTAGAGACATCCCTTCTAACGCACCTTTTCGTAAAACTGCATCTTTAGCTGCTCGAGCTGCTAAACGAGCTCTGGCGGCGATTAAGACTTTTTCAATCACTTTTTTAGCTTCATTTGGATTTTCCTCAAAGAATGTATCAATACCTTCTTTAGTAATTTGAGAAACAATTGGCGTGACTTCAGCATTCCCTAATTTGTCTTTAGTTTGAGATTCGAATTGGAGTTGTTCGGAATCCATTTTAATCGCTACCACTGCGGTGATACCTTCTAACGTATCATCTCCAGTTAAATTGTCATCTTTTTCCTTCAAATAACCATTCTTTCGAGCGTAATCATTGATAGCTCGAGTTAAAGCAGTCTTAAAACCAGTTAAATGAGTTCCGCCATCCTGAGTGTTTTGAACATTGGCATAAGATTCAACAGATTGAGTAAATGAATCTGTATATTGAATTGATACTTCAACATCGATCTCATCAATGGCTTTATGAACATAGATTGGAGTTTGATTAATAACATTTCGGCTTTTATTAATATGTCGTACTAAAGCGATAATACCGGAATCAAAATAGTAGTGAATTTCTTTATCCACACGCTCGTCATAAAGATGGAAACTTAATCCAGCAACCAAATAAGCCCGATTTTTGACCTGCTTAATAATGGTATTTAAGTTTGGCTCTACGGCTTGCATAATAGCGCCATCAGCTAAGAAAGTAGTGCGAGTTCCACTTGTGACATTCCAATCAAAAAATCGAGTAAAAGGTAAATCTGGTTCTTTCTTTAATTCAGCAACCGGAGCTTTGGGAATACCAACACTATATTCTTGGAAAAAGATCTTATTATTTCGCTTTGATTCAACTCGCATGTATGTGCTTAAAGCATTAACCGCAGAAGCACCAACACCGTGTAGACCTCCAGACACTTTATAACCGCCACCACCGAACTTACCTCCAGCATGCAAAACAGTCATAACAAGCTCTAAAGCACTTTTACCAGTGCCATCTTTAACTTCGTAAGGGATACCACGACCATCATCAGCCACGCTAACGTAATTATCTTTGTGAAGAGTAATCCAAACATTTTTAGCATAACCAGCCATCGCCTCATCAACTGAGTTATCGATAATTTCTTTAACCATAACCCAAAGTCCGCGCTCATCTGTTGAACCAATATACATACCCGGACGCTTTCGCACCGGTTCGAGACCTTCTAAGACTTGGATTTCTTTTGCACCGTAGTTATTGTCTGGTTTAGCCATACTGACTGACCCAGTTTATCAGCCCACTCTGGGATTTGCAAGTATAATCAGCTTAGAAATTGCCATTTTTATAGCATGCAGTTTATAATCATTGGCCGTGAACAACCCTTTACACAAAATAACATTATTTACACTTAATATCGAAGGTGATCGCCACTTAGATAAATTACAAAATTTCATTACCGAATTTTCACCAACGATCGTAGCTTTACAAGAAATTTTCCAGCGGGATGCTGAAATGATTGCTAAAAAAAATGACTATAGTTGTCACTATCTTCCCTTATCTCTGGCAAAAACTAAGACCGAGCCAATTCAAGAGCATCCCTGGGGTTTAGCAATTTTAACTAAATTAACAGTTAAAAACGCTCAGAATTATTATTATGTTGGTGACAATTTACCGGTTCAATCATATGCTTATGATAAACACCCGCTTGATGATTGTTTAAAACGAGGCTTTATAAATTTGGAATTAATCACTCCTGTCGGTAATACTCTTAGGATTCTAACCACCAAATTTACATGGACTCCCGATGGTGAAGCTTCAGATGAACAGCGACAAGATCTAATCGCTTTTCATAATTATCTTCAAAACTATGATAGTTTAATTTTTGCAGGTGATTTTAATGCTCCAAGAGGTCGAGAGATCTACACTAAAATTAAAGCTAATTATATTGATTGGTTACCCGATGATGTAATGACAACTATTGATCAAGATTTACATAAAATTAAAAACCTTCAACTGGCTGTTGATAGTATATTTAGCACCGACGATTATCAGTTAGAATCAGTTGAAGTTAAATCAGGTTTAAGTGATCACTGTGGTCTCTTTGCGACGATTAAATTACCGGAATAGTTAAAGCTAGCCACTCCAAAATAGACCTGGCATTTACATTTTGTTCAGACCATTTTTTGGCAAGTAAACAATTTTTAGCTGCAGACAATATCTTGGGATTTTTAGTTATCTCTTTCTCTGACCATTTGGCTAATTGATTAATTAAATCTTGGCGGTCATCTAGTTTTTCAATTATTGTAAAACGTCGCTCAATATCGGCTTTTAGGAAATCTTGAGCGATTGATATGTCGTGTGATACCTCAGATAGAATTAATTCCTGCTCAATTCTCGATAGAAAAGTTGGTAATAGTTGATTAGATTGATCAGCTCCTAAGATAAAAATTGCGTGGTGTGGCAATTCTTCGATTGTTTTTAGCAAGGCATTTTGAGCTGCGTCAGTTAGATTTTGGGCTTGGGTGATAACTACTACTCGCCCAGTTTCCTGAAACGGTTTTAGACTAAAATGGCTGTTAATTTGCTTGGCTTGATCAACTCCTAATTTAGAATCTGGTTCAAACCATAAAACATCAGGACTATTTCGCTTTATTTTATGAGAAGTAAGATGTCCTTCGATCTTAGTCTCTAGTAAAGGAAGATCATTACAAATAAATATTTTGGCTAACATCGACCATATTTTAGCATGGGCCGTTAGTCAGCAGTCAGTCTACCGCTAACCTGTTCTCCTCTCACTTATCACCTCTCACCTATCGCTTATAACTTCTCACTGTGTTCTATTAATTACTAAGTTGACTACTACTCTATTCTCCGTTGATAATGAGATCATCCCGGGATCGTTGCGGGGAAACTGCCTATGAGTCAAATACAAATTAATATTGAAGATATTCTTCTTCAGCAAGGGATTTTAAATAGCAATCAAGTTTCCGCTATTAAGTTAGAAGCTATTAACACTGGTAAGCAAGCTGAAACTATTATTGAAGAGCGACAATTAGCTCCTAAGGCTCGAGTAATCCAAGCTAAAGCTCAAATCTTAGGTATTCCCTTCATTGATATTGAATCTCAAGCTATTTCGACAGAAGTTTTAAATCTTATTCCAGAAGGTGTAGCCCGCCGCTATATTTTGATTCCCTTTCAAAAAGATATTGATTCTATTTCTGTGGCTATGGCCGATCCCTTAGATTTGCAAGTCGTTCAATTTATTGAGAAAAAAGCTGGCATTCAGATTAAGCGATTTATTAGCTCAGCCGACGATATTTTAAAAGCTATAAATACTCAGTACTCACAAAATTTAACTACTGAGGTTGTTTCAGCCTTACGAGAAGTATCGGCTTCAAGTGAGCAAACTCCTCAACAAACCGAACAAGCTGAAGTAATTAAAGAAGCGCCTGTTGCTAATATTGTCAGCCAATTATTGGATTATGCGGTCAAAGCCCATGCTTCAGATATCCATATCGAACCGCTAGAAACCCAAACTCGAGTTCGTTATCGTATAGATGGAATTTTGCATGAAAAAATTATATTGCCAAAAAAAGTTCATGATGCGGTCATTTCGAGAATTAAAATTTTATCTAATTTGAAAATTGATGAGCGTCGATTACCTCAAGACGGTCGTTTTAGCTTTACTGGTGGCAATGAACAAATCGATCTTCGGGTCTCAACCTTACCAACTGTTCATGGTGAAAAAGCTGTTATGCGGCTTT
>CAYTXH010000004.1:0-1467 GCA_964441115.1 uncultured Gammaproteobacteria bacterium
GAACCCATATTAGCTAAGAATTCTGTATTCGATGTAGTCTTTGATAACTGTTCTGACATTCGCTCTGTTTGTTCAGATTCATTTAACAAACGAATCATACGATGCATAACTGTAATCTTTTCATACTGCTCTTTAGTATAAAGCAAGTGTTCCTGACGAGTACTTGATGATTCAATATCAATTGCTGGATAAATTCGGCGTTCAGCCAATTTTCGATCCAAATGAAGCTCCATATTTCCAGTACCTTTAAATTCTTCATAAATCAAATCATCCATTCGAGATCCGGTATCAACTAAAGCAGTACCAATGATGGTTAAAGAGCCACCCTCTTCACAATTTCGAGCGGCACCAAAAAATCGCTTAGGTGGATATAACGCAACAGGATCAAATCCTCCCGATAAAGTTCGACCAGATGGTGGCACGACTAAATTATAGGCACGACCTAATCGAGTAATTGAATCTAATAAAATAACAACATCTTTACCCTCTTCAACTAATCTTTTAGCTCTTTCAATGGCAATTTCCGCTGCTCTAGTTTGATATTCAGCTGGTTCATCAAAATTAGAAGCAATAACATCACCTTTAATTGAACGAGAAATATCAGTAACCTCTTCTGGACGCTCACCTACTAAGACAGCCATTAACACTGCATCAGGATGATTTTTAGCAATACCAGCAGCAATCTCCTTAAGAATAGTTGTTTTACCTGCTTTTGGAGGAGAAACAATTAAACCTCTTTGACCAAAACCAATTGGAGAGATCAAATCGATCATTCTTTGACTTAAGGGGAATTTTTCAGTTTCTAATTTTAATAAACGATTTGGATAAATAGCTGTTAAATCTTCAAATCGAACTCTTTTAACTTTTTTAGTTCCTTCAGAAACAAATTCTTCTGAAGATCGACCGTTGATTTTGCTCACTTGAAGCAAACCATAATATCTTTCATTTTCTTTTGGTTCTCGAGCTCCACCTTCAACATAATCCCCTGGACGAAGATTAAACCGACGGATCTGACTAGCAGAAATATAGATATCACCATTTCCAGGTGTGTATTTTGGTCTTAGGAAACCATGACCATCAGGCATAACATCTAAATAACCTGCAACTTCTTGAGTCGGAACATCTCTTTCTCGAACTTCTCGTTCTCGATATCCGCCGCCGCCATTGTTACCACCTCGGCGATAGCCTCCACGGTAACCGTTATCTCGAGAATTATAATCATTATCTCCCCCATAATTATTTGATTGAGATTGATTGTTTTCAGAATATTGATTCGAAGCTGGAGGGTTTACAAAATCACCCACACCTGATCCGGAATTATTGTAATTTGAGTTTGAAATATCCGAATCCATATCGGTAACTTGATCACTCGCTTTTGGTTTAAATGAACGTGTATTTGGCATAATTTAGAAATTTATTTGATCGGTCTTAATCGGATGTTAACTTGACTATCTTGAAGACAAACTA
>CAYTXH010000004.1:1477-28105 GCA_964441115.1 uncultured Gammaproteobacteria bacterium
TTTACTGCTGTAATAGTAATTCATCATTTGTTTAGTGTCAAGCGATTCCACCTAATTAATAATTATAAGACAGATAATATTCAAACGATTGATCTAATATCTTTAATCTTATCAGTCTATTTATTTATAACTCTAGGTCTAATTAATATTGTTATGGGGTTTTTATAAAAATAGCTTGTGGATAACTATTAATTTTCAGTGGAAAACTGGTTAATTGCCCGACAAAAATACTAGAAGACACTAATTGGCTATATGGTAGTGACTTAAATTGGGAACTAGTCCCTGCCCTAGACTAATTCCCAATCCAAATCGCTACAGTTTTTAAAATCTGAAGCTAAAATAACCTCTTGACACTTTTCACGGTATGTGAAATGCTTAATGCAGAAAATAACTTCTAACTGCTCTTGAGGTTATTTTCGTCTTTATTAAAAGGGCATTGCTATTCGAGTCCGTCTGCGGTAGTAATGCTCTTTTTTTCTACAAAAATTTCTTAATGTGCTGCTAATAAAGTAGCCGTCTGCTCTACTTTACTAACCTTTAACGGCTGTAATTAACTTACCGTCGCTCATCGCCTTCCTTACCTGACTTAACTGATCGTTATCCAGATTTCGGGCCTTTTTGGCTACTTTCCATTTGTTATTTCTACCAATTAGAAAGTTTAAGGTGATCATTTAATGCAATTTTATCAATCCCAGAATTATTTGTCAATAAACAGTAATCCCATAGGAAAAACTTAGATAAAAATACCTAGGCCTAGAGTTTCTAAACTAGGATAGTGTGACATTATTAGATTGATATAACAATCTTTTCTCTAGGAGATAACTTGAATGTGGACAACAATATTAATCTTGTGGATAACTTTAGAGCAGTCTAGAATCTAGCAAAATTGGAGCAATATGACGGCAATTAGATCAAATTTTGTGTCTTTGCCTTATGATTCTGGGAATAATGTAATTTGGCAAAAACCATTCTCCCCGCTGAGGATTGAAGCATTCGAGTGACCTCAGCCTTAACCTCTTTACCAACTAATTCCCCGCCGTCTTCGACCACAATCATTGTTCCATCATTAAAATAGCCGACCCCCTGCTTTGGATCTTTACCTAAATGAATTACTTTAATATCAATCATCTCACCTGGTACAGCTAAAGTTTTTAAGGCGTTAGCTAAATCATTAATATTTAAAACCTGCCCACCAGATAATGAAGCAACCCGATTTAAGTTATAATCTGTAGTTAAAATTCGACCGTGGAGACTTTTAGCTAACTTAATAACTTTATCATCAACTTGTTTGCCTCCAACCTCTTTTTCCCATATTTCAAGCCTAATTCCTTTTATTTTTTTTAATTCTTCGATTGTTTCAAAGCCCCGACGGCCACGACTACGTTTTAAAAAGTCATTGGAGTCAGCAACTTGTTGTAATTCGGTTAAAACAAATTCTGGCAATAATAGAGTTCCAAAAACAAATCCAGTCTTAGCGATATCTAAGATCCGACCATCAATAATGACTGAGGTATCTAAAACTAATGGCATACTCACATTATTAATATTTGCTGGAGCTGGTGCAGAGTTATTAGTTGATTGTTTTTGAAGCCGTAACATCTGACTCATGACTTCAGTACTAACTCTGGAGGTAAAAGTATTAGTAATATTGGCGATAGCTGTGGTAATGCGAGTCGCCATATCCGGAAAGACACCATAGCCTAATAATCCAAACCATAGAGTGATAAACAATCTCAAAATATTGCGATTAAATGGTGGGATATCCGGAACAACTTCGGAAAATATAAATGCTGGTAACGCAAAAGCGACAGCTAATAATAGCCTTAAGAATAATTTTAGACGCATAGAATAAGACCTTTACCAAAGAGCTGACTTCGGGCAGAAGATAAAAAATAAATAGTCAAATGACACTTTGGTTGAAGTCATTGTGGCACAAAAATTATTAAATGTGAAGAATCTTTAATTATTGGCTACGATCTGAGCCTATTAGGACTAAAATATCAGCGTTATTAGGTTTAGATTCATCTTTAGGTAATTCACCAACTGTAGCGTTTAAAGTTTGGGCGATACTGGCAGCATTAGCCTGGCCTTGATCTGTTAAAGCGATAATGATCGTTTTGTCATATTCAGTTTTAGCATTGTCTTTACCCGCGGTTGTAACTTGAGGTAAAGCCTTCTTTAAATCAGATTCAATTCTACCGGCTAGGCCAGTTGTTTGAGTACTGTTTCGAAAGGTAACTCGAATTGGACTAACTGAAGGATTTGGTTGAGCAATATCAGATAACTCACCAGAAGCACTACCAATATTAACTGGTGCCACATCGATAATTTTTTTAGCAACTGGATCGTAAAGAATGGCTTTTTTGGCACTGGTATAAATTAAGACCTTATCGCCGTTTTTAGCTTTTTGGAAAAATTGCTGATCTTTTAATTTATCAATACTAGTTACTGTGGCAACTGTGGGGTCCTCTGATGTTGGGACATCGATTAATTTACTAACCTCAGAAACTAGTTGACGTAATTCTGTTTGAGCTTGCTGTGATGCTGCAGTATTGGCTTGAAGAGATTTTAATTCTTGCTGACTTTTCTGATATTGCCAAAACAGAACTCCTCCACCGATCACCAGGATAAGGACAATGATAATTAATCCTATTAGGGGCAATTTTTGCTTGATAACCATCTGTTTGTGAGATTAGCATAGGAGCAAAAGGGATGCAAGTTATTAGTAAACTAGCGTAAAGTATTTAGAGGTTAAGTTATCGAACAGCAGCTGAAGTGAGAAGCCAGTAGTTGGAAGTAGAAAATAGTTATTAAGCTACATATTATATTTATGAATAACAAACCAACCAACTAAATTAAAGATTGAAGTTAACTTTAGGCTTTGATATCTTCAGTTAATAATGCGTCTATTACACAAAATTTTATTGGCTGTTTTACTAATATTTTTAGGGATAAGTTTATTTATTAATTTCCAACAACGAGATAATGAATCTAAGTTAAAACAAGAGTTAGCCAATAAAAGTAATTTATACGAAGAACAGATTGATCTTTATCCTTATTTATCTTTCCGAGCTTTAGCATCTTCCCCGCATGATATGTTAATTAACTTTGTTGGATTGAGGAAGGAATTGGATAATATTGTTAATCGTAATAAAACATTAAACATGGGTATTTACTTTGAATATTTGCCCACGGGAATTTCAATCGGAATAAACGAAAGACAAAATTTCATCTCTGCCAGCCTACTAAAAGTGCCTATAGCTATGGCTGCTATGAAAGAAATCGAAAATGGCAATTTGAAGTTAGACAGTCAGGTCACCCTAACGGAAGATATGATTGATAATCGTTATGGAGAATTATGGAAAAAGGGTGTAGGTTATGAGATTACAATCCAGGAAGCGTTAGAAGAAATGTTGATCTACTCTGATAATACAGCTAAAAATGTCTTGTTATCAGTCGCTCCTGAATCACGGCTAAGCGAAGTTTTTGATTCAATTGATATTCCTTATGAAAAAAACCAATTTGATCCAGTCGTATCAGCAGAAAATTATTCCTCTATTCTAAGAAGTTTATATCTATCAGCTTTTTTATCTAAAGAAGATTCTAATTATATTTTAGAAATTTTAACCAGATCTAATTTTCCGGAAGGAATACCCCAGGGAATTCCAAGTAATGTGCGGGTGGCTCATAAGATAGGCTCCCATCATCAAGATGAGACCAATCTACAGGAATTACCTGTCCATACAGATTGCGGAATTATCTATGAACCATTAAGACCATATATATTATGTGTTATGGTTCAACAACGTGCGGGAGTTGCCTATCCGTTAATTCAGCAGGTCTCGGCTGAAATCTATAAGTATATTTCAACTATTAACAAATAATATTGGATTATTGCTCAATTAAGATTAGTCTGCTAACTTTAGCTTAGAGTTTAATGAAACCTTCGCTTCAATTGCTTCTAATAAGCTGCTTAATGATCAGCTTGGGCATTAACGGGTGGCTTTTATGGAAAAACATCGCACCTTCCTCTCAACCAACTAATCAATCAAATATAAGTTATACCCCAGATAATGAATATAAATTTTTATCTAAAAGAATTTTTGCTAGCAACCAGAATGATATCCTGATTAATTTCGTTGAGTTAAGAGAAAAACTACGTGATTACGTTGACTGGTACAGTGATATCGAAATGGGGATTTATTTTGAATATTTACCTTCAGGTATTTCTATTGGCGTCAATGATCGAATTAACTTTGTTTCTGCTAGTTTATTGAAGGTGCCAATTGCCATGGGTATTTTAAAAGAAATTGAAATGAACCAACTAAAAATGGATGACAAGGTAGTAGTTAGCAAAGATATGCTGGATTCTAGATTTGGTGATTTATGGAAAAAAGGGAACGATTATCCGATGTCGATTGAAGAAGCCTTAAAAGAGATGATCACAAAATCAGATAATACAGCTAAAAATTTATTACTATCTAGATTGTCTGAAGAACGACTAAAAGACGTTTTGAACTCTTTAGATATACCACCAGAGTCGGAAGAAGACCAACCAGTAGTATCAGCAAAAAACTACTCATCTATTCTGAGAAGTTTGTATTTATCGGCGTATTTAAAAAAAGACAATTCTAATTATTTACTAAATCTTATGACTAATTCAGAGTTTAATGAGGGTTTGCCTGCTGGATTACCAGAAGGAATTCCTATTGCTCATAAGATTGGTGTTCATACACCTTATGATAATCCTAAAGAGCTGCCAGTTTATACTGATTGCGGCATTATTTATCAGCCCCTGAGACCTTATATTTTATGTATTATGATCAAAGAAAAGGGCGACAAGGCTCATCCGATGATGAAAGAGATCTCAAGTGCCGTTTATCAATATGTTAGTGGGGCTAATAAATAAGCCTCTAATTGAGTCTTGCTGAAATACTGGCCTCCTGATTAGTAGTTACATTGGCATCTTTTACCATTATTGCCGACCAATTGAATCTTAGCTGACGACTAGTTGGTTGATCTAGCTTAATAATAAACCCAACTTTACTTCGACGAGTAATTAGATACTTTACTTGTTGATCTAATATTGCTCTTTCATAAATCTCAGTTGCTAATAGATCTTCAGGGGTATTACTTTCTGGATTATCAAAGACTAAGTTGGCTGTCACTATTGGGGTATAGTCATAAGGTTTAGAGAATCGAATCTCTACGTATTGTTGATTTGGTTCAATTATTGCCACACCACCAGTATCTTGATTAAATATTGGTGTTGCAGCAAATTCAACTTGATCTTTAAAGAGAACTCGTTTAAAGAAATTAGCTACTGACTCAAAGAAGCTTTCCCCAGCAAAAGTAGTTGGTCCAACTACTTTTAGGCTGCCATTAGCTGTCAGATCTCCTAGTACGGAGAGATCTAAGCCGATACTAGCTGATTTATTCACAGTCATTGAACCTAAGACTGCTAAATCTTCTAACGATGAAGCTAAGATTGGTGGTGGGTTGGCGGCAGCAGTTGCTTCATTGACCGTCACGGCCAATTCGGCACTAGCGGAAGCTAGGAGTCTGCCGCTTGCTGTAGCTTGTCGCAGCTGACTGGTCACTAACTCCTCTGCTAAGATCTGTAACCCCTCAATCTGGTTCGCTTTGATCTTGTCGGCCTGTACTGTCCCTTTGAAGATGGCATTACCTAAGGCATCGATGCTAAACACTGATTCCTTCGCCTCGTTTAAGACCACCATCTCCCCTCCTTCACTTAACTCAATGTTTAAGTCCTTCCCAGTATAAGTCTGTAACGTCTCCAATCTGAGTAAGTCAGCACTGATCTCCCCGCCTAAGATCTCTAAGGCTTTTAATTTGCCTATGATCATCTCACTGGCATCCCAAACTCCCCCTACTTGCTTTAATCGCTCTCTAATGTTCCCTAAAATGGCTAATCCAGCACTTCCACTAGCTTCCGTCTCGCTGACTATCCCTTGACTACTTATTCCGTTGTAATACGTTGTCTTAATAAACATTAAGACCTGGCCACATTGCTTTAATGGCTCCATTAACTGTGTCACCTCTGGACACTCTTCAATACTGCTCTCACTGTAGTCCTCTAAGGCCTGTCCGATCACTGGCCCAGCATATGTCGCTCGCATCGCATATCCTGGTGTGCTGGAGCTAGTTAAGTAATCTCCAACTCGAATCGGCCCATTCTCATCCGTTACTTTGACTGGTACCCGTCCCACTAACCCGATTGGATAGCCTTGCCCTGTCTGCTCACCTAAGGTAATCCCTGGAGCGGTTGACACTACTCCTAATACATTTGCTTGGTATGGTTTGTTAGATAACTTGACCCATGACTTCTGTGTCGTGTCTAGTTGAACTACTTGACCCGGTACTAAGGCCTCACTTGAATAGTAATGCTCCGCTAAGTCCGCCCCTCCACCTTGACCAATTTCCGGTGAGTTCGCCCCTGCAGCATCATGTAAGATCTCTCCCCGAATTGAATAAATGTTATTGGCTAAGTAGTCTAATGCTTGCTCAGTATACCGATCTTGTGTCTCCATCCAATAGGCTGCCCCATTGACCATTGACACTACCCCAGATTTAACATCTATAGCTATGACATTGTCATAGCTACTGCCTGTCCATTCACTGTTACTACTATCTGCTTTCTCACTATCTCCATGATAGACATCGGTGGCGTAAGCATTACCTGCCCCTTCAAAGACTGTTACCCCTCCACCATCACTGCCACTGTTAGTTCCGACATACAATCGCCGGTTCCGTCCTAAGAATTCATTGTCTGTGGCTCCGACTGCTTTGACCACATCACTTGATCCATACAATACCTCGGGATTGATCTCGTAGTCTGAGGTAGCATCTGGTGTAGTGCTCCAAGCTGGACTGACTGTTAGGGTGGTTGAAGTGTTACCTGTTACTCGTCTGGTCTGTCCAGCACCTGTCCCGGCGGTGATCTCGACAATGGATCCAACAAATTCATTTAAAATGTAGCTCTCCCCACTGTCTCCAATTGTCGTGCTACTAAATGTAGTCGGATTGTCTACAATCGTTGTCTTTTTGGCCATCGCAGCTCGACCTTCTAAGTACATCCTCCTGACTTGTGATTGGTTCAAGGTATCTGTCGTTGTTCCTCCGCCCATGGACATCTGTAAGTCATCAATTGCTCCATCAAAGAATTCTGTCGCTGTGGTACAGGCCGCAATGGCATTACATCGAGCTCCAACTGCTAACATCGTCGTCGTCGCATCTAGGGTGGTGGCTACCACTGTCGTCGTATCTGATCCCACTAACTGACCGTCAATGTACAAGAAGACTCCAGTTGAGGTGTTAGCCTTGACCGCCACTAGATGATGCCATTGGTCATCGTCATAGTCCCGAGTTGATGTGGCTGAGTCTGATGGAAAGGTCGTGTTATCTCCATCAATTCCAAAAGTGATTGTTCCAGTGTTGGTCATCCATATTCTCCAGCCTGATGAAGCTGCTCCGGCTGCTGTCACTGTCTTGTCGACTAATGTCCTGGCTGCCGCCGTGGTCGGACTCTTAAACCATAGTTGAACATGAAAGGCTGTCGTTCCGACTGCAAAGTCTGCATCGACATCACAAGCTCCGTTGTTGTCACTATCTGAACATAAGTAATCTGCACTGCCATCAAAGTCTAACCCTGTCCCATGTACCCCGTTAACTCCATAGGTCGGTGGATTCTCCGGCTCTAATACATTGGCGATTGGTGAAGCATCGACTAAGTCACCAGTTGTCTCATTAAAGGGAAACATCCCTTTGATCGTCGCTGCCATATATCCAGTCTCAAAACTGGTGGTGTAAAACTTTGACCATGGCTGGATCGTGGCACTCGAGACTGCATTGGTGTCATGAATCTCAGTTAACCCTTGTGAGTGTCCAACATAAATTAAGTCCCCAATACCCGTAGTCGTGTCAATTTCTGCCATTGAGGCCCGCTCAATCACCTCTAAGGCATCTGGTGCTCCGGTGGCAATAGTCGGCGCTGTCTTGGCTAACCGGGCTGGCCCAGCGGTGGCATTAAAAGCCTTGGCGACTGTTGTCACATTAGCGACTGCTGTATCGATCGAATTAGAGCTGGTCGTGATCAATCCAAACCGATCGACTGATGAGTCTGTTGAGTTTAACCCAAATAACCGTCCTCGCTTGGTCACAAATACTGCTTGGTAGTTGTCGGTAAGAGCTCCGTTACCATAGTCTAAGGTGTATCCCCCAGACAGGTTAATGACACTCATACCATCATCACTCGCTGTCGCTATGAAGGTCACTCCGTTTAATGGCCCTCCGTTGGTTAATATATTGGCTCCCCCATAAATGACTGTCGCATGAACGTCATTGACTGCATTGCTGTTTAAAGCCATTGGTACCCTGGAGTCTGTCCCATACGTGACTGCCGTATTCCGGTTAGCCACATCTTTGTTCCCTTGATCCCGATCTGTAGTGTTGTAGTTGTAAAGTCTGTCCCCAACAAAGTCAAAGGCATATAACCCTCCAGCTGATGAGCCATTGGCCCCGACATACAACACCCCGTTTAAGGCAAACACACTTGATGGATTGTTATTGGTATCTACCCCTAAGGCATAACCTGATGCGTTCTGGGTAAAGCTCATCCACAGTGTATTGGTATTGGCATCAAAAATGTGAACTGCTGTGGTGGTGGCTACGATGATTGCCTTCTTTGGAAATGACGATTGTCCACACCGATCATCTGTCCCCACTACACAAGCATCCCCTGGCCCATCATCTTTACTTTCTGTATACCAGCTTAACCCTCTGGATGTTACTGAGTCTGTCCAGGCTCCCCCATCTACATCCCGGGTTGTGTCATAGATAAAGGTATCTACTATATTAGATAAGGTCGTCTGATCGGCATACCCACCTCGGATCACATCCCCATTTACCTTCACATCCCCTCGGTTTACATTGCTCCCTACTTGCAACATACTACCGGGCGCTGTTGTACCAATACCGACGTTGCCAGCAAAATAATTATTATCAGTAGATGAGTTATATATAGAGTAGGTTCCAGTTGGGGTGGATGTTTGACCGATGACTAAGTTTGCTTGATTGGTACCAGTGGCCTCACCAATAATGACTCCAAAATTATTAGTGCCACTAGTTAAGGCATTTACGAATACACCGATCTGATAATTGAGAGTTCCACTTCCTTGAAGATCAGCGTTATCAGCAAAGTAGTCATAAAAAGTGCCGACCGGAACATTACTGCCAGAAGATGCTTCCAAGGAAGAATAATTGGCATAGCCTTCAGTTAAATTACCTGTAGCAGTCGTATCTAGTTTAATTTGATTAAAGTTACCATAGGCAGCAGCCAAAGTTCCCCCAGCCCCAGATTTAATAGCCTGATTATATAGACCGTAAATCGCCGACAGATTTTGAGCAGTGGTATTATTCACTTCATTCCAACTAGAAATTAGAGTTGCTGTTGAAGCACTCGAGGGAGCAGCAGTTAAAGAATTTTTCGCCATAGCATGGAAACCTGAGGTGTCGGTTCTGCTAAAGCTAGTAGTAAAGTTATAAGAGCTAGGACTAGTACCAATACCGATATTACCATTGCCTAGAATAGTCAAGAAATCAGCCGCCGAGTCACCAATCTGGAAGACTTCATCAGTGGCAGCTAAGTCAGTAGTAGTTTTGAGTGAGATAGCTTCGCTGGTAGTCTGACCAGAAGGTGCAGCTGAGTTTAGAATCAATCTTCCAGCAGTACCACCTGAGGTAGAGATAGTTAAGCTACCAGCTCCAGTAGTAGAGTGAGTAATAGATCCATCAGAGATAGTAGTAGTATTACCTACTACTAATGAACCATCAGTATAGATATTGCCTTCAATACCAGCCATACCAGAGACAAACAGATCATTACCATCTATAGAAAAGCCAGCATTAGCTAAAGTTTCAGTAGAAGCACCAATTAAGACATCATCTGTTGTGTATACAGAACCGACAGTTCCATCAGTTGAGGTATCGATAGTGAGTAATCCGTTGGTATCAACTGTGAATCGAGCATCTTTACTACCATCAGTGTGGGTTAAACGAAGTTGCTCTCCTGTAGACAATAGTTCTGTTAACGCATCCGGTGTAGTATCACCAATACCAACATTACCAGCTTCAAAAATAGCAGCATAGTCCCAACCCGTTCCAGTTCTCAAAGCTGCTTCATATGCTGATGAGGCCGTTAAATTAGCTACATTTAATCCATAGAAAAATTCATCACCTGATGGGGTATTAACCGGCAAAATATTAATATTAATACCAGAGTTGGTATTGGCACTTCCATTGCCGAACTCAGCAGTAATACTAAGAGCATCGACACCATTGGTCACAATACCTGTAGTATTACCGGTTAAATCTATGACTGCAGCATCAACTGTGGGTATTGTATTGTTAGTGGTATTCTCGATTGTTAACTGAACATCACCGGCATCGCCGTAAATAAGTGCTAAACGGTCTCCAATAGTATCTTTGGTAATAATTCCCCCAGATGTATTAAATGCTGGAGCTGCCCCACTGCAAGACCCCCATGTAGGGGCACCACCAGTAGTACCAATTAGACATTCTCCGGTATCACCAGCAGTCGTTAAGGTTAAGGTTCCAGAAGTGTCATTGGCATAAACAAGTGCGTATTGGGTAGTTAAAGTACTAATCTGGACTGTGTCATTGAGAATGATCTGACCTGCGCCAGCAGCAGTTAGCGTTAGATTTTCACCACTGGTAGTTGTTATATCAGTACCTGCTCCATCAAAGGTTAATCCAGTTGAACCAATTGTCTTATTAGTGAGTGCTTCTGATCCCGCTAAGGTAGCTAAAGTACCTGTAGTTGGTAAAGTAACGTTGGTAGTAGCGGTAGTAGTTAAGGTTAAAGCATTAGCCCCTGAGGTTGTAAATGACTCTGCGAATGAGATTGTTTCTCCATTGGGAATCGTTAGTGTTCCAGTGGTGTTAGTGACTGTTAACCCATTAACTTTTTCAGCCATAAAAGCATATGGGACTGCGGTGAATCTAACCCGTGGTGTCATTTCTGGATCTGACTCAACTTGTATACCTAAGTACAACCCATCGGTATTAAAATCAACACTGCTAATACTTGTATCTACCGAGCCTAACGAGACACGAAAAACACCATCAGTGACAGTCACTGTCTGAATTTCATCCCATAAATTACTACCTGCATTAGGATCATCGTAGAGCGTAAAGGTAATATCATAGCTGCCGTTAGCAACATTGGTACCATCGGTGTTGACTAGCTTGCCTTGAAAGTTAATTTTTTCATAAATACCTGCTGCAGCTCTAGCTGTTTCAGCTTTCCAAGAAATAAACCCAATCAAGGACACAAAAAAAACTAAACAACTTAAGCTTTTGATAGTACGGCCGTACATATTATTAATAGCTACGGTCTCATCATAGGTTAATCTAAGATTTGAGGTCAAAAAACTAAAAAATATGCTAATTATTATATATGATTGTATATTATTGCATATAATTTAGAATCTTTTATCGATATTTTTCACAAAAATAGTTTTTTAAGGTTTTTTTAGTTATATTTGCCCCTCTGAAATTATCAGTATATATTTCTAAAGAATCGAGAAGGATTAATTACGAGAGAATATGAGTGCAGATTATTATCGTGAGTTTTTCTAAAAAGGATTAATGAGTTTTAGTCGCTCTCAATGGTAGGTCATCATCATTGAGTTAAATCAATCAAATTAAGTTAACTGCGGACTTAAATTAATTGTTTGCTTTTTAATGGAGCTCTCCTCTAATGAATATTAAGTTGTTATTTAATTTTTATTTATCCCATGACATGTCCTTTCACTGCTCTTAAAAAGCTAGTTGCAACTAGTAATTGGTTAATCCTGATTAATTATTCGGTGTCAATTAATCAATTACTTGATGCTCTATTTCTTCCAGATATTTAAAGCCACTCTGGTTGGCTTTTATTAATATGTCGATATATAAATTAATATATGTATCTATAAACTTGTACATCTGTTTTTCTATTTTTTACCTATCAAGATTAAGACATCTCCTGTTTCAGGAAACGGCTCTCCATCCGGTAAGTTAGCTAGCTTATAACCTAGATTTGAGGCGATAATTTGACCTAATTGATCACCTGTATCTCTGAGAATGATCACTTGAGAGTCTTCAAGCTCTTTAAGGGTGGAATTTTCGATGGTGGCAATATTCAGACTAGGATAGGATTGACGTAAAATGTCCGCTTTTTGCTGTCCTAATCCAGTTACATAAGTACTATTTCGGATAATAACTTTAGCAGTTAAAAGATTAGTACCGCCGCCAGTCCCACTTAATTGGGCCGAAGGTGAAGCAGCATTATTTTGAGTCTGTATTTGAGGCTGAGGTTGAGATTCTCCGTTCTCTTCTTCAAAAGTTTTGGCTTTATCAACAGCAATAGCTACCCAAGAGAAAACAATTTCTTGCTCTGCTGGTTTTGCTAACTTGATCTTAAAGCCTTTAGTTGAGGTATTGATAATGGCATACTTTAACTCGCCAGCCATTAGTTCATTTAGTTTTTGATCAGCTTCAGCTTGTTTTTCAGGATCAACTTGAGTGATATTAAGATTAGCATTGATGATAGGCAACGCTGCATATTCTTTATCGAATTTAACTTCAATAATTTGTTGATCTTTTTTAATCTTGGCAAATCCAGCTGTATCTTGGTTAAAAGTAGGCCGTCCCAAGAACTTAACATCTCGGAAGATAACATCACCTAGGAAATCCACTAATTTTTCAAAGATAGTCTTGCCTTTGAAAGTAGCTTCTCTCTCGACAACTAAGCCACCTTTATTGACTAACTGACCAAAGACTATCAAATTAAAGCTATCTTCTGTTAACTCAGCACTATTCGTGCCTTCATTACTACTTAAAAGATCTTTGATCGAACGTTCTGGTTGAACTGAATCTGTTAGCTGCGCGCTATTGGAGGCATTAAGCTGGCCACTAGCAGTGGCTTGTCTGAGCTGACTGGTGACTAATTCCTCAGCTAAGATCTGTAACCCTTCAATCTGGTTGGCTTTGATCTTATCTGCTTTAACTGTCCCTTTGAAGATGGCATTACCTAAGGCATCGATGCTAAACACTGATTCCTTCGCCTCGTTTAAGACCACCATCTCCCCTCCTTCACTTAACTCAATGTTTAAGTCCTTCCCAGTATAAGTCTGTAACGTCTCCAATCTGAGTAAGTCAGCACTGATCTCCCCGCCTAAGATCTCTAAGGCTTTTAATTTGCCTATGATCATCTCACTGGCATCCCAAACTCCCCCTACTTGCTTTAATCGCTCTCTAATGTTCCCTAAAATGGCTAATCCAGCACTTCCACTAGCTTCCGTCTCGCTGACTATCCCTTGACTACTTATTCCGTTGTAATACGTTGTCTTAATAAACATTAAGACCTGGCCACATTGCTTTAATGGCTCCATTAACTGTGTCACCTCTGGACACTCTTCAATACTGCTCTCACTGTAGTCCTCTAAGGCCTGTCCGATCACTGGCCCAGCATATGTCGCTCGCATCGCATATCCTGGTGTGCTGGAGCTAGTTAAGTAATCTCCAACTCGAATCGGCCCATTCTCATCCGTTACTTTGACTGGTACCCGTCCCACTAACCCGATTGGATAGCCTTGCCCTGTCTGCTCACCTAAGGTAATCCCTGGAGCGGTTGACACTACTCCTAATACATTTGCTTGGTATGGTTTGTTAGATAACTTGACCCATGACTTCTGTGTCGTGTCTAGTTGAACTACTTGACCCGGTACTAAGGCCTCACTTGAATAGTAATGCTCCGCTAAGTCCGCCCCTCCACCTTGACCAATTTCCGGTGAGTTCGCCCCTGCAGCATCATGTAAGATCTCTCCCCGAATTGAATAAATGTTATTGGCTAAGTAGTCTAATGCTTGCTCAGTATACCGATCTTGTGTCTCCATCCAATAGGCTGCCCCATTGACCATTGACACTACCCCAGATTTAACATCTATAGCTATGACATTGTCATAGCTACTGCCTGTCCATTCACTGTTACTACTATCTGCTTTCTCACTATCTCCATGATAGACATCGGTGGCGTAAGCATTACCTGCCCCTTCAAAGACTGTTACCCCTCCACCATCACTGCCACTGTTAGTTCCGACATACAATCGCCGGTTCCGTCCTAAGAATTCATTGTCTGTGGCTCCGACTGCTTTGACCACATCACTTGATCCATACAATACCTCGGGATTGATCTCGTAGTCTGAGGTAGCATCTGGTGTAGTGCTCCAAGCTGGACTGACTGTTAGGGTGGTTGAAGTGTTACCTGTTACTCGTCTGGTCTGTCCAGCACCTGTCCCGGCGGTGATCTCGACAATGGATCCAACAAATTCATTTAAAATGTAGCTCTCCCCACTGTCTCCAATTGTCGTGCTACTAAATGTAGTCGGATTGTCTACAATCGTTGTCTTTTTGGCCATCGCAGCTCGACCTTCTAAGTACATCCTCCTGACTTGTGATTGGTTCAAGGTATCTGTCGTTGTTCCTCCGCCCATGGACATCTGTAAGTCATCAATTGCTCCATCAAAGAATTCTGTCGCTGTGGTACAGGCCGCAATGGCATTACATCGAGCTCCAACTGCTAACATCGTCGTCGTCGCATCTAGGGTGGTGGCTACCACTGTCGTCGTATCTGATCCCACTAACTGACCGTCAATGTACAAGAAGACTCCAGTTGAGGTGTTAGCCTTGACCGCCACTAGATGATGCCATTGGTCATCGTCATAGTCCCGAGTTGATGTGGCTGAGTCTGATGGAAAGGTCGTGTTATCTCCATCAATTCCAAAAGTGATTGTTCCAGTGTTGGTCATCCATATTCTCCAGCCTGATGAAGCTGCTCCGGCTGCTGTCACTGTCTTGTCGACTAATGTCCTGGCTGCCGCCGTGGTCGGACTCTTAAACCATAGTTGAACATGAAAGGCTGTCGTTCCGACTGCAAAGTCTGCATCGACATCACAAGCTCCGTTGTTGTCACTATCTGAACATAAGTAATCTGCACTGCCATCAAAGTCTAACCCTGTCCCATGTACCCCGTTAACTCCATAGGTCGGTGGATTCTCCGGCTCTAATACATTGGCGATTGGTGAAGCATCGACTAAGTCACCAGTTGTCTCATTAAAGGGAAACATCCCTTTGATCGTCGCTGCCATATATCCAGTCTCAAAACTGGTGGTGTAAAACTTTGACCATGGCTGGATCGTGGCACTCGAGACTGCATTGGTGTCATGAATCTCAGTTAACCCTTGTGAGTGTCCAACATAAATTAAGTCCCCAATACCCGTAGTCGTGTCAATTTCTGCCATTGAGGCCCGCTCAATCACCTCTAAGGCATCTGGTGCTCCGGTGGCAATAGTCGGCGCTGTCTTGGCTAACCGGGCTGGCCCAGCGGTGGCATTAAAAGCCTTGGCGACTGTTGTCACATTAGCGACTGCTGTATCGATCGAATTAGAGCTGGTCGTGATCAATCCAAACCGATCGACTGATGAGTCTGTTGAGTTTAACCCAAATAACCGTCCTCGCTTGGTCACAAATACTGCTTGGTAGTTGTCGGTAAGAGCTCCGTTACCATAGTCTAAGGTGTATCCCCCAGACAGGTTAATGACACTCATACCATCATCACTCGCTGTCGCTATGAAGGTCACTCCGTTTAATGGCCCTCCGTTGGTTAATATATTGGCTCCCCCATAAATGACTGTCGCATGAACGTCATTGACTGCATTGCTGTTTAAAGCCATTGGTACCCTGGAGTCTGTCCCATACGTGACTGCCGTATTCCGGTTAGCCACATCTTTGTTCCCTTGATCCCGATCTGTAGTGTTGTAGTTGTAAAGTCTGTCCCCAACAAAGTCAAAGGCATATAACCCTCCAGCTGATGAGCCATTGGCCCCGACATACAACACCCCGTTTAAGGCAAACACACTTGATGGATTGTTATTGGTATCTACCCCTAAGGCATAACCTGATGCGTTCTGGGTAAAGCTCATCCACAGTGTATTGGTATTGGCATCAAAAATGTGAACTGCTGTGGTGGTGGCTACGATGATTGCCTTCTTTGGAAATGACGATTGTCCACACCGATCATCTGTCCCCACTACACAAGCATCCCCTGGCCCATCATCTTTACTTTCTGTATACCAGCTTAACCCTCTGGATGTTACTGAGTCTGTCCAGGCTCCCCCATCTACATCCCGGGTTGTGTCATAGATAAAGGTATCTACTATATTAGATAAGGTCGTCTGATCGGCATACCCACCTCGGATCACATCCCCATTTACCTTCACATCCCCTCGGTTTACATTGCTCCCTACTTGCAACATACTACCGGGCGCTGTTGTACCAATACCGACGTTGCCACTGGCAAAACTAGCTGCATAGTTATTGGTGGCTCCAGTTTGAGCATCTACATATAAACCATATGAGTTGGTAGCTGTAGAGACCGCTCCAGCGGCTACTTTTATGGCATAGGTATTAGTTATAGTGGCTGATCCAGATCTGGCGGGGGCGCCAGCGACTTCTAATGTAGAAGCATTAGTAACATTTAATCCTGAGGCTGCAGTAATTGTTGATTGACCAATTAAATTAAACCGTTGAGTCGCATATGCACCAGTAATGGTATTGGTGTGTCCAGCAATATTAAAATCAATTCGCTCAGCAGTTAAATTAGTATAGTCACCTGGATTAATTGATACGGCTGAACTACCGCCGGAGACTGCACCTGTTGAAATCTGTAAGGCTGCGGTTGGTGTAGTTGTCCCAATACCGACGTTGCCACTGGCAAAACTAGCTGCATAATTATTGGTTCCACCAGTCTGAGCATCAACGAACAACCCATAAGACCGAGTTACTGCTCCAACTGCTCCTGCATCAATTTTTAATCCGTAGGAATTAGTGATAGCGGCTGATCCTGAGATAGCTGGAGCCCCACTAATAGAAAGCGTACTGGCGTTAGTAACAGTTTGTGAAGTAGCGGCGTTTAAGGTTGATTGGCCGAAAAGATTAAACCTTTGCGTTGAGTAACCTCCAGTAATAGTGTCGGTATGCCCAGCAATATTAAAATCTATTCTTTCTGCGGTTTGACCGGTATAGGCTCCAGGATTAACTGAAAATGCGGTTGCACCACCTGAAACAGCACCAGTCGTAATCTGTAAAGCTGCTGATGGCTGAGTAGTTCCGATACCAACATTACCAGCTTCGAAAATTGCTGCATAATCCCAGCCTGTCCCAGTGTTTAGGGCTGCTTCATAAGCACTAGTAGCGGTAATATCTGCGATATTCAAACCATAAAAGAACTCGTCACCTGATGGAGAATTTACTGGTGTAATGCCAATATTAATTCCGTAATTAGTGTTCGCTGTACCATTACCAAACTCAGCTAATACGTTTAGCGCACTAACACCGTTAGTGATAATACCAGTAGTATTGCCTGTTAGGTCAATCTTTACTGCATCGGCAGTTGGAACTGTTGTCGAAGTAGTATTTTCAATTTCAAGTTGGATATCTCCAGCATCACCATAACGTAAAGATAGTCTATCAGCCGCAGTAGACTTAGTAATGATTCCCCCTGATGACCCAAATGGTGAAGCACCAGCTCCAGCATCTGTACCACAAGCCAGATTACCGTTGACATCGGTATCAATACTGTCACAACTAACCAAACCGGTAATTCGAGAGTTACCTAAAACATGAAGTTTAGTGGAGGGACTGGTAGTACCAATACCAACGTTACCATCAGGATTAACTAAAATAGCCTCTGTACCGGCTGCTGAGGCCCGAAATGGATATATTGTTGAGCCAGTTGATGATGCTACATTAAATAGATATCCTGTAGCACTCGAATTAGTGGCTGAGTCTTCAATGGTAAATAAGTTATTTGCACCTGTGGCATTTCCCCAGGTAAAAGTAGTTGTTTTAGCACTCTCACCAACTAACTGATACATATTCAAAGATAGTGAAGAGGTTGGTGCAGCAATCGAAGACCAAGTTGTGGTAACAGTGGAACAGCTGCTGTAAGCAGGGGCACTGCCCGCACCAGTTGACTTAAGACACTCGCCGTTACTCCCTGTGGTGGTGGTTTCTAAAGCACTCCCATCGTAATAAACCACGCCATAATTATTAGAATAACTGCCAGTATTAGTACCACCCATAGAAATAGGCAACTGATTACTGACTGACCAAGTACCACTATTAATAGTGGTTACACCAGTTTGAGCTGAAGTATCTAGGTTTGTTCCTCCCCGATTTGTAGCTAAAGTGGAAGCAACTGACCAAGTACCACTAGATAAGGTTGGGACTCCAGTTGAAGAAGCGAAGTTCTGTCCAGTTCCACCGTATTGAGAACCAATAACAGTACCATTCCAAGTACCAGCAGCCAATGTGCCCACTCCGGTGATACTAGTGTATGAACCACTGACTCCAGCTGATTGAATGACACCACTACCATTAATAATTTGAGTTCCATTAACTCTCAAAACATCGGTGTATCCGCTACCAATGTTTAATGCGTAAAAGGTATTAGAGTTGGGAGTTCCCGGTGTTCCAAGTAGCAACCCATTAATGGTATTTGTTCCTGAAGTGGCTGTCCCATTGGGTGTAATGGACACACCACTAACAGTAACTGATCCAGAAGTTGAGGCATTAGTAAAGTTTAGAATTTGAGTAGCAGTAGCATCTGTTGATGATGAATAAGTCTGAGTTAACCCTCCATATCCATCGATTTTAAAGACATCAGCTAATGATGACCCAGTCTGAAATCTAAGCAAATTGAAGCCAGCACTCGGATTTCGGTTAACGGAACTAAAGATAACATCACCGGCACTCCCGAAAGTTGAAGCAGTGCTACCAACTTGTAAATCTAATAATCTTTTATCCCCAGTACCAGTACCCACCCCGGCACTATTAGTAACTGAAATACCAGTAAATCCACCAGAAGTTCCACCTAAAGTACTATCTGTAATAATGATTCCTAAACCATTAGCAGACTGACCGCTCCCAGATGCAAAAGTACTGGTAATCGATTGCCCGCGTCCGGTTGTAACACTGCCAGTGGTAACTGCAACCGCAGTTCCTGTAGTGACTCCTGTTCTTAAGTTAATACTACCAGTCTGCGCAGCACGACCTATATTTACAGTCGTGGAATTTGCATTACCAATGGTTAATGTACCTGAAGCAGCGTTTATTGTTGCACTAGCACCTAGGTTTAGTGTTGTTGTAGAACCCATACCTAAGGTGGCAGCTGTTGTAAAGGTTGCTAAAGATGATGTAGTTAAGGTGGTTGCTGTAGAAGTAATGGTGTTACTACCAGAATTTAATGCTAAATTATTGGCACCTGTAGTGGCGATTGTTAAACCAGCCGCTGCGGTAATATTGGTTCCTACTCCAGTAAGTGAACCATTCGCATCGATATCTATAGATGGCGTATTTAAAATATTACTGCCGATTGTCCCAGAAATATTGATAGCATCAGTTAGAGTACCTGCTGACTGAGCAATACTTAAACCGTTGGTTAAAGTCCCAGCACCACTTTTATTAATCTGGAGCCCATTAGCTACTGTTCCAGAACCATTACTAATATTGATATCTACTGCATCGGCTCCCCCTTGAGACTGATTAAAGACCGCTGTATTAGCCGCCACACCAGAGGTAGCGTTAACTGTTAGTCCGACTACTGAATCAGCTGTTGGAGTTACTGTATTATCAGCAGTCGCAGCCGGAACTTGTTGAATACAAGCTGAACAGCCACTGCTAACTAAGGACCATTGCATGACACCGCTGGTATCCGCAGTTAAGTAATAACCGGTATTAGCACCTGCTGCCGCTGTTGGTAATGTATAGGTCAAACTAGTCCCACCTTGATTACCAACCTGAAATGTAGTCGTCCCAGCAGCTGCTGAGGAAGCCAAAGTTAAAGATCCTGAGACATCTGAAGGATTACCTAGGGTTAAAGCTCCAGTTTTAGATAGGATTGCTGTATCTACAGTTCCGTTATTAACTACCAAAGCATTTAAATTACTACCACTAGCACCGGAGAGAGTGATCAGTAACCCAGTCTGATCTTGAGCACCTGTGCCGCTTAGAGCGATTGATTGACCAATCAGTGAACCAGACAAATTTGCTGAATCTGTAACTGATAGAACAGTTCCTGAGGTTTTTGTTGATGTAGCACTAATACCACCGGTTCCACTTGTAAATGTCAGTCCAGTATTCGAAGTGCTATTACCAATCGTGATCGCCCGAGTATTGGTCGTACCAATGCCGATAGATCCATTGGAACTCGCCCCTGCACCGCTATCAATACTAATCGATCCTGAAGTTCCTGATGTCGAGGTATCCCCAGATTGGATCACTAGGTTGCCAGAATTACCTGCAGTCGCCGCACCAGTATTAAGAGTCAATGCTTTGGCATTACCAGTTGTGGTCACAGTCATTGCACCGTCACCACTTTTCGGAGCTAAACTTAGGTCACCTGAACTGTAAGTCACGCCTAAACCATTTACCTGGTCAGCATTAAAAGCATATGGCACACCCGTAAAACGAACTCGTGGAGACATTTCACCTGCTCCATCATTGTTAAAAGTGATGCCTAAATAGATTGAGTCAGTATTAAAATTAACAGAGCCTGGTAAACTCGTAATTGATCCTAAGGAAACTCGAAAAATGCCATCTGCAACGGTAACTTGATTACCGCCGTCATGATCCTCAGTCCAAATAGGACTACCACCGCTTGCAGCTGTATATAAGCTAAAACTAAAATCATAATCGCCATCAGTGACATTAGTGCCATTGGCATTAACAACTTTTCCTTGAAAGTTGATCTGCTTGAGAATACCGTCTGCAGCTTTGGCAGGAGTAGTTAGAAGTTGGCCTAAAACTAAAAACAAAGCAACCAATAAAAGAAATCTAGACTTATTATTATAAAAGGCCATAGATTAATCCTAATTAGCCTGAAGAGATGGGTCAAACAACCAAATTATTCGTATAATATTGCATACTTTTATATACTATTGAATAATAAATCAGACTGATTATTGTGCCACAAAGTGAGTTTTTGTTAGTCTGAGATTATGAGGTTTAAACTGCTAGCTGTAATTGGATTGTTTTTTGGATTATTTCAGCCAATTATTGTCATGGCTGGACCAAGCACAGTTAACTATGAACTCCAGCAATATGGCTTTGGAGCAGGAGGCACAGATAACTCATCGACAGTTAATTATGGTTTATTTGGAGTTTTAGGAGAGACTGATTCAGGATCGGGACAGACAATTAATTACTCCTCTCTCCCCGGTTTAACTTTTACGATGCAAGCGAATGTTCCAGCAGCCCCTAGCTGGACTAATCCCGCGACTAACTATGACCGCTTACTATTAATAATCGGTTCGGGTGATAATCCCGATGATACTACCTTTGCAGTCGCTATTAGCGATGATAACTTTGCAACCACCCAGTATATCCAAAGCGATTTTACGATCGGCCCAACTCTGGGTAGTGAGGATTGGTTAACCTATTCTGGAGTAGGGAGCTGGAATGATACGACTGGCCGATTTATCTCTGGGCTAACTGCAGATACAACCTATCAGGTTAAAGTCAAAGCTAAACATGGTGATTTTACTGAGTCTGGATGGAGTCCAACTGCTACAGAATCAACTGATGTCCCATCATTAACTTTTGGCGTAAGCTCTTCATCTATCAGCTTCAATAACTTAAATTCTGGCAACTCATATACAGATAATAGTAAGACTACTGTCTTAACAACCTCAACAAATGCTTATAACGGTTACAGTGTCTATGGCAGAGTGACTGGTGCTCTAACCTCCGGAAGTAACCAAATTGCTAATTATCTCGACCCAAATTCAGCACCAACAACTTGGGCAGGAACTGGATTTGGCTATACTACTGATGATAATGATTTGGCAGGTGGCACGACAGATAGATTTACCAACGGTGGACCCAAATATGCTGGATTTGGAACTTCCTCTCCTGGGGATCCAGTGGCAGACCATAGTGACGCGGTAGAAAGTAGTGCCATTATTAATGAGCAGTTTACTGTCAGCTACCGGGTAACAGCTTCAAATAACACGGTCGCTGGAGATTACAGAACAAATGTCATTTATGTAGTGGTACCAGTTTATTGAGAAAAATAGAAAACTAGAAATAAGAAAACAGTTAAAAATGAAAAAAATAGCTCAGTTGATACTACCGCAGTTAATAATAGCGCTCGTTTGTGGTTTGATCATGCCGCCTACTATTCAGGCTCAATCAGCTCAGCCGAATACTACAACTCTACAGTTATTAAAAGTAAGCCCTGTTATTATTCGGCCAGCTTTAAATCCAGGACAAGTTCAGACTTATCAAATTGAGGTCGAAAATTTATTAGATCAACCAATGCCTATGTCCGCTCAAATAGAAGGCTTTGACGCTAGTGATGAAGAATCTGGATTCAATCTTGTGAATCAGCCAGAACATAGTCCATTAGCTGATTGGATAACAATTAGCCCAAAAGACATTATTATTCCAGCAAAATCTAAACAAATAATCGAATTAACAATTAATATCCCTTCTCAAGTTAATCTTGGTGGTTATTATGCAATGATGTATTTAACACCAAATCTAAATGATAGTACCCTGTCCGTTAAAGGTCGAATTGGGGTGTTAATTTTAGCGAGCATCGGTGCGATGGCAGATGATCAATCAAAACCTGAAGTCGTTGAATTTAACTTTGATCAATGGATTTATCAGAAGAGTCCGGCAAAAATGCAATTAAGAATAAAAAATCCAGGATTATATTTTCAGAGTGTGAAACCAAGATTAACTATTAAACCTCTCTTTGGAGAGTCAAAAGAAGTCTTTTTAGACGAGAAGGTCATCATGCCAGGTAAAATCAGACGATGGCAAGAGAATGTCGATTTTGAGTCAATTTTTAGCGGAATTTACTTTATTAAAGTTGAGATTCAAACTGCAGAACAACCAATACAGTTGTATCGACAATTAATTGTCTTCCCAATCGCCTGGTTTGGAGTTGGTTTAATCGGTTTGTGTATATCAATATTAATTTGGACTAAGCGCCGAGGATTAAGTAAGGCAATCAATATCTTAATCAAAGGAGATTAATGAATTTAAATAAATTGCCGATATTAATTATCTTAATAGTCCAATTTTTTATTTGGCCGACAGTGGCTAGGGCTGAAGATTTTAATCTCCATGTTACCCCTGTTAAGATCAAGTTTTTAGATTCAGTTCATAATACCCAGAAAATAAATTTAAGTTTATTTTCACCAAATACTAAAGATAAAACCCTCTATCCCTTTGCACTAGATTGGAAATTAGCCAATGGCAAATTTAATTATGAATTATCTAATTGGTTCAATATTGATCAAGAGGAGATTGGTATCAATGACACTCAAGACCACCAAGTAGTTTATGAAATGACTCCTCCAGTTGGAACTCCGATCGGTCAGTATTTAAAGCTAATTGGAGTTTCAAATCAAGAATTCAGCTGTGAAACTAGTGATTCAGCACCGATTATGATTGGGGTTCCAGTAATTGCTCAACTAGCGAAGGATTTGCCAATTCTTGCCAATGATTTATCTTTACCTGAAGATCAACGATTATATTCAAAGCTTAGTTTAGTTGAGTTTAAACAAAGATATAATCCACTTAACTTTGAACAGGTATTTGACGTTAAGATTGCTAATCAAGGAAATATATCTGGAACACCAATCGGTTATATTTTGATAAAAAATAAAGCTGGAACAGTATTAGATAAAATCAGTTTAAATCCGTCATTAGCTGCTATCTTGCCGACTGAGGAAAGAATTTCAAGTTTTCAATTTAGACATAATGGAATTTTATCCGGAACTTTGACTGCGCAATTATGGCTTGGAAGTGATGATAGTTTGCAAACAGAATCACCTATTTTGATGAAAGAGTTGTCATTTAGCTTCATTTCTCAGAACCTTATGGTAACTACTCTTGAATTATTATTATTAATTATCATTGCGCGATTAATTGTAATTCCCCATCTTAACTCAAACTTTAAAGCAGTCGGTCATTTAGTGGTGATTATCGCGATTATCGGAGTTTTATTTCAAATCTATAGCGGCTATCGAAATAATCAAACACTCGGTGTATTAGCACCAAATGATGATACGAAACAAGTTAATATCACGGCGAATGTGACTGATAATAATGGCTTAAAGGTGGTTCAAAGTGAAGGAAGGAAAATAGTCACCATTACGCCACAAGACCCTCATTCATGGCAATTATGGGCGATGACATGTAAGTATCCTCGGGTTCTAGCAACTGGCAATAATCAAATTGAGGGTAGTACGACAATTGTTTTAACGGGAGCAGATGCTCGAGTACCTTTACTCCTACTTACTGAACGATTTTAATTATTCGACTTTGACAATTAAACTAGAATTTGGTTTGAGTTTATTGGTGACTTTATAAATCCCTGCTTCATATAACGACACTTGTAACCGCTCCGTTTCTCCATATTCACGACTAGTTTTAAGTAATGGGTTATCCGAATCTAACCACATTCGGCTTTTGGGGTCAGTATTAGTAATCGCAATATAATAACTTTTCTTCATAGTAACCTCGGATGGTGTGAATTTTTGGCCATCCCAATTAACATAGCTGATAAATTGATCAGATGATTGGCCAGCAACTTGATCAGAGGTCGCAGATTTTATGGGAATAAAGCTTTTGGTAATAAAGTCAACTCTTTCAACACCATAATGACTGGCATAACCTATTCCGAAGGCAATAACTAATCCTAGAAGATACCGAGGTTTCATGGGCTATTTAGAGCCAGTTAGGGCTTTAAACGCTTTTATTATACGTCGTCGTACTAAGAATAATCCAATTAAAATAACTGCACCAACACCAATGATCCGAACAGGAACAACTATAAAAACAGTTTTAGCAGTTAAACTCTGATTCTTTGAGCCACTATATAAAATAGCTTCAGCTGTATATTGACCAAATAACCATTGTTGGTCAAAGCTAGCATTTACAATTCGAGTTGAACCAGGGAAGATATTTTGACCACTAAAGGTCATATCGGCAACTTTATTACCAAACATATCAGTGATCGCGATCAAACCAACTGGTTTAGTATGAATATTACCGTTATTTCGGAAACGAACTTTGAATGGAACTGGGCCGAATTCAGAGAAGTTTGGCGCACTGAATTCTAATATTTCAGTTGATTCATTAACTGGTCCAGAAACTCGAATTAAGAATAAAGAGGCAACTTCTTGGGCGATAGCAGTTTCATTAACTGGGGTATTTGGATTGACTAATTGATAAACAACTGAACCATAGTGACCACCAGCTACATCTGCTGGAATATTTACCGTAGCATTAACTTCTTTGGACTCCCCTGCTTTTAAAGAAAATGTGTCGATATCTAAGGTTGTCCAATTAACTAAACTTTTATAGTCCTTTTCAATTAAGGCAATCTGACCATCTTCACCAGTAGCAGTTATATCATTGACTCGAACTTTAATATTGGCAACATCTTTACTCTTGTTGGTGATTTTAGTTTTAACATTAACAGATTGTCCAGGATCGGCATTTAACTCTTGAGATGGGGGTGAAACCTCTAGGGTTTGACTCGGTAAGTTCTGCTGGGCAATTAAGGATTGAACAGAAAGTGTACCCAAGGTTACAGCTACTATTGAGAAGATTGCTATAAGAAGCAATTTTGCTGATTGCTGATATTTTTTGGTCATATTAGAAGGTTGGGGTGGCAACTAGAATGACTGTTCCAGTGTAACCACCGTTTGGTTGATAGGTATTAACTTCTGCTTGCCAGCCAACACGAGCTGTATCTCCAGCACCAGCTGTTGAGCCTGCACCATACATAACTTCAAGTGGTGAAGTTGTTGGGCCAGCCCATTTGTTTCCACCTGAAGATGTGAAACGGTCAGCAGTACCAGTGCCTAATGTTGAATCATTGGTTGTGTATCCAAAGTAACCGGTATTAGTGTTTGGAGTAGTACCTGCTGGGGAGCTCCAGGTAGTTGGACTAGCATTTGTACCTGAATATTTATCTATATTCTTACTTCCATCAACTAATGGTGGATCTGCTAAAGCTTTAACTGTAACTGTATAACCATTGTTAGCATTAGTTGAAACTGTTAAATCATGAGCACCGACTTTAGGAGTAGCTGATGATAATGTAGCAAACGGAACTGTCGCTGCACCGGTTGTAATATCGAGGGTTGCACCATTTACTGATCCTCCTGATGATACGCCCGCCACTGTAAAGGTAAAAGTAGAATCTACAGTAGCCGAGACTGCAATTGAGGTAGTAGCGAGTGTAGCTGCAGCAACTGAAGTAGGACCATCAATTACTGTTGATCCAGTATCTGAATATGTAGTAATTCGAGCATAGAAACTACTATTAGTTGTTGATTGGTTGGTAATTCCTGTATAAGAAACTGTTTTTGCCTGTGTTGATTCTGTGGCTGGAGTAGTAATAACTGTAGACAATGTTCCGTTACCTGTAAAATCATCGGTTCGTCCTGTTCCTTGAAAGTTATC
>CAYTXH010000004.1:28187-47425 GCA_964441115.1 uncultured Gammaproteobacteria bacterium
AAACTATGCCAGTCGGAGTAGTACATACACCTGATGCCGCAGTACAGAATTCAATATCCCATTGTTTGACGTTGCTAGTCACAGACAAAGTAAATGCAAAATCATAAGTAACTGATGTAGCAGCTGCACGAGAGTCAGAAATTGTTAATGAAGATGATGTTAGTGTCCCCGCTTGAGCAGGATGACTTAAATTCGGAGCAAGAACTAAATTAAGTAATGCGACAATTAATAGCGCAGATAATATTGATCTAATCTTAATTCTTGGCAGTAAAGATTTCATTTTTGGACCTATACTTAAAATTAGAGGAATAAGTAATAACTTGTCAAGAGTTTTTTTGCTTATTGCCTTTGTAGATACCGAAATGTATAAAATTATATACCGATGGAAGACCTTTTAACTATTAAACAAGTCTCTATATTATTAAAAGTTCATCAACTAACTGTCAGACGATATATAAATGAAGGCAAACTTAAAGCAATTAAACTGGGAGGAAATATCCGTGTTTCACAAAATGAAGTAAAAACATTTGCTGAAACCTATATACCGCATGCTAAAAGTTCTAAACCAACTCAGGTAAATATCTCTACTGAGCCTTTTACAGATGGTGATCCTCTATTTCGATTAAAAGCCCGTGGTTTATCTTTAGATAATTTAAATCGAAAATAACACAGGTTATTATATTAATAGTATGCCTACATCCAAAAAGATCTTTATCGATAGCTCAGTACTTTATTCTTTTGTAGATAGAGCTGACCCTAATCATCAAATGGCAACTAAAGCTTTAGAGCAATTGTCACTTCAAGGGGCTCACTTATATACCAGCATTCAAGCTATTCAAGATGCCTACACTGCGATTGATCGAGAATTAGGGTCAGTTTTAGGGATCGAATTTTTGCAAGCAACAACAGAATCTAGCATGGAGGTACTATACCCCCAAAAAGCCGATTTAATTAGTGCTTATAGACTTATTAAATTAAATATTAATAAGCAGATAGGTTTTAAAGAAGCAATGACAGCTACGCTTATGCAAAAGAAAGGGATTTTTCAAATTTTGACCTTTACTTATTGGCATAACCTGTTGGGTTCACAAACATATTTATCAAGGTTTTAAAAATATATCAATCTATAAATCTATATATATGAATATAAATAAATACTACAAACAGAACAATCTCCGTCGATATCTATTGATATCTTTAATAGTATTAGGGGGATATTTTTGGGGTTTGCCTAAAATAAATAACTTGATCTTTGCAGGACCTTCTAGTACCAGCTATGAACTAATTGACTATTCTTTTGGTAGTGGTGGAATTAATAACGGTAGCTCAACTAGTTATCAGTTATTTGGTAACAGTGGGGAAGTAGAGTTCGGAACTGGGACATCTACCAGTTATAAATTAAACCAAGGCTTAACTTTTACTATGATGGCCAATGTCCCCCCTGCCCCTGATCTGTCAAATCCCAGCAATTTTTATAACAAGTTACAACTAATCATTAATAATGGAGGCAACGCCGATGACACTGAGTTTGCAATCGCTATTTCAACTGATAATTTTGCGACTGATACTCGCTATGTGCAAGATGATCAAACAGTCGGGGCTAGTTTAGGTAGTGAAGACTGGCAAACCTATACCGCCTGGGGAGGAATAACTGGTTTTAATATTACGGGACTCCTCGCTAATACTACTTATTATGTTAAAGTAATGGCCCGTCAAGGCAATTTTACACAATCCGGGTATGGTCCGACTGATACTGCCGCTACTGTCAATCCAACATTAAGCTTCGACCTCGATATCCGTAATAGTAAGAGTGAAACTTCTTCCCCATATACATTAAATATCGGTGACTTGACTCCTGGTTCTGTAGTAACAGCTACTAATTTAATTTGGATTGATTTCTCAACAAATGCTAATTCTGGAGGATCTATATATATAAATGGTAGTAATAGCGGGTTACAAAGCTCAACTGCCAGCCATACTATTTCTGCAGTCAGTAATGACTTAGCAAGTATCGGTGAAGGATATGGTTTACAAAATGCCTCCGATACTGAAAGTGCTGGCGGTCCAATGGCTGCCCAATCTCCATATAATGGCTCTGCCCAAAATGTTGGTATCGTGGATAGCAATAAACGACTAATTTATAACAGTTCGGGAGCACCGGTTACTGCGGGTCGCACCTCAATGTATGTGAAAGCCAAAATTAATGCGGTTACACCCGCAGCCAGTGATTATGCAGATACTTTAACAGTAATCGCCTCAGGAACATTTTAGACTACTATTAGTTGACAGCCCCCGGAAATTTCGCTACTGTAAATATATGTTTCCTGCCAAACTACGACGTATTCGTTGGTCCAAAATCACTCATAAATTATTAATAGCACTATTACTTGTTTGGTCTATTTGGCCAGCGCTCGCTCCTAGAACTGTTAGTGCGGCTGTAACTGAAGTTTATTATCGTCCAGATAGAATGGCTGCGAGCCAATTACCATCTGGAAGTGTCTGTCTAAAAACTAGCACATCGGGCACTGAATCAACGATGTCGATAGCATTTCCTGCTTCATTTACAGTTGATGGTTCAACTTCTAATTGGACATTAGATACTACAGCTAATAATATCCCCACGGGAGCTACACAATGGCCAAGTACAGGTAGTGGTAATGCCACTCTCGTCAGCTCTCAAACTGTAACCTTTTCTGTAGGCGATCTAAGCAGCACCTCAACTCTTTATTGTCTACACTTTACCGCTGCAGGAACCAGCTCAACTGGAAGTGCTGCTAATGATAAGACTGGGACAATTGCTACTGATGTCGATTCTGCTGTCAGCTACGCTACGTCGACTGTTTCATCCGGATCAGATCTGATCACTGTTTCTGCTACAGTACCACCTACTTTTAGCTTTAGTCTTGGTTCTAACACCGCAGCTCTTGGAACGCTATCAACTTCAAGTGTCACCTCAGCTAGTGGCGTTACACTCACTATTAGCACCAACGCTCGTAATGGTTGGGCTGCTTGGGTTAAAAATACTGGACTAACCTCCTCTACTGCAGGTCAAAGTATTGCGGCAGCAGGTGCTTTTGGAAGTACCTATGATTTAACCGGGACTACTGGTTATGGTTTAGACGTTAATTCTGGATCCGGTACTCCAACAATAGATACCGCATACGACGGAACTGGCGATGCAAATTATGTAGGAGTTTTACAAACTAATTTTAAACCAATTGCTACTAAAGCAACTCCAGGCGCATCAGACACTGTTACTTTAAGATTTAGAGCTAAGATTAGTGCTACTCAAGCCGCTGCTACTGATTATTCAGATACAGTTACTGTAGTAGCTGCAGGTAATTTCTAAGGTCTTCCCCAGACATGGCTAATCGCCTATGATAGGTATTAATAATGAAGCTACTATTATTAGCTGTTTTAAGCATTATCACTTTAATATGGACCCCGATAACATTAGCTCAAACTCAACCTCTAGATATTACCACTAGCCCTGATTATATCGAGTTAAAATTAGCACCTGGCAGCAAAACGACTAGTAAAGTTAGATTCCGAAATAATTTAAACAGTTCAACTAAATTTAATTTAGCCATTAAAAGTTTGGGCACAACAGAGACAGGTCAAATGACCATTACCGATTTAGACCCAAATGATAGCACTATCAATTGGGTAAAGTTATCTCAAACAGAGGTCATCGCTCCAGCAAAAGAATGGATTGAAGTAACTACCGAAATTGAGATGCCTAAGGAAGCTGCTTATGGTTATTATTTCGCTGTAGTGATTAGTCCCCAAGATCCAAATATCTCAACATCGGATAATACAACAAAATTAGTCGGATCTGTGGCGATACCGATATTATTAATAGCTGATCAGCCAGGAGCAAAATTTGAAGGGAAGATCTCCAAATTCACAGCAGTCCCCGACTGGACAGAGTACCTACCTGTTAATTTAAATGTCGAATTTCAAAATCAAGGGAATGTCCATATACGTCCTCAAGGGAGTGTCTTTATTCAAGATTGGAAAGGGAAAACCATTGCCACTTTAGATATTAATCATACAGGCGGCAATATTTTGCCTAATAGTAGCCGTCAATTTAGCGTGTTGTGGAATGACTCCTTCGTATCTTATGAGCCTAAAATGGTAGATGGAAAACCAGTGGTAAACTCTGAGGGACAACCTGAAAAGGAACTTAAATGGCGTTTTGATAAACTACTTGATCTAAGAATCGGAAAATATACAGCTAAAGTAATTATGATTATCAGTGATGGACAACGTGATATACCCTTTGAAGAAGTGGTTAGCTTTTGGGTCTTTCCATGGAAGATCGTTCTTGGGGTGATTGCGATCGCAATTTTTGCTAGTATGGGTATTATAGGTAGTTTGAAGCAGTTGTGGCGGATAGTTAATAAAGTATTTAAACGAAAATAATGAAAATAATATCTCTGTTGATCTTAATAGCTGTAATTGGAGTTGGGATTATTCTACCTAAAAACACCTACGCTCAATCGGGTGGGATTGATCTTACAGTCAGTCCATCAGTTATTGAACTAGCAGTCAATCCTGGATCAGCCACAAAAGATAAAATACGAATTAAAAATAATTTGTCACGACCGATGAAGTTAGTTGTAAACGTAGGAAAACTCTCTCCTCTACCTGAATCTGGAGAAGCTGCGCCTTCATTAGAATCAGACGAATCTTTAAAATGGATTAATATTGATAATCCCAATCTTGAACTGCCAGCAAATGAGTGGGGGGAAGTTACCTTTTCAATCAACATTCCACAAACAGCCGCTTTTAGTTATAGCTATGCGATAAATTTTGCTCCCTTAACAGATGACCCTAGCGATGCCAATAATACGACCAAATTAAAAGGAGAGTTAATGGTGCCAATATTAATAAACGTCAAACAGCCGGGTGCTAAAGCGGAGGCATCGATAGTTGAATTCATGCCTACAGAGTTTATTAATCAGTATTTACCAGTTGAATTTAAGGCTAAAGTAAATAATTCAGGTAATGTTTACTTAAAACCGAGAGGCAATATCTTTATTCGATCAATGGATAATAAACAAGTTGCCATTCTAGAAGTGAATCAAAATTTGGGTACAATTCTCCCTCAAACCAATAGACAATTTATTAATCAGTGGAGTAATGGTTTCATGGTCAGAGAACCAATTATGGAAAATGGTCAGCCACTTCTAGATGGTAATGGTAAGCCTCAGACAGAGCTAAAGATTAACTGGAATAAACTAACAGATTTTCGTTTTGGTAAATATACTGCTAATTTGATTCTGATTTATGATGATGGCCAAAAAGATGTGGCGATTGAAGGAATCACCAGTTTTTGGGTCATCCCCTATACCATGCTCGCGATTGTTTTAATCACCCTAACTGTAATTATTGTGTTAGGGCGCTGGTTATTAATGTGGTATGTCAAAAAACAAGTATCCCGTTTAGCTAACAAATGAAATACGTTTTAGTTATAGCCTGTATTGCCATATACTGCTACTGGTTAACACCCTCTGTAAAGGCAGCCGATACCCAAGGTATTGCAGTTAGCCCCTCTATCATCCGTTTAGATTTAAATGAGGCATCACCTACTGCTAGCTTAACTTATACTAATAATACTGCAGAAACAATTGAGCTGAACTTTAGAAAACAAAACTTTGACCAATTAGATATTAATGGTGGTGAAGTGAATTTTTTAGATCCGCCTAACGATCAAAATTACCGATATGCATTGGCTTCATGGATTAACTTTGACAGAGAGCAGATTAGTCTTAGTCCAAATGAGTCAGCAACGTTAAATTTTGAAATTGAAGCCGATAAGTTAAGTGCTGGAGCACATTATGCTGCTATTATTGCTGATATTAGTCAACCGGATAATAAAAACAGTCTAAATATTAATGGTGCACTCTCCTCTTTAATATTCGTACGCTCTAAATCCGATAAACAACAAGAGTCAGCCGCGATAAATCAGGTTTTACGCCAACCAAATGATTGGCAATGGCCTGACAAGGTTCTTATCCGACTAAATAATACAGGTGATGTTGAATTAATTCCCAGTGGATTGATAGAAATCAAAAATAACCAAGGACAATTAGTAGCAAAAGGGATTATTAATGAAGGATCGGTGATTGTTCTACCTCAAAGCATTCGCCAATTGGACAGTCCAATAAAGACATTTAGCAAACTTTTATTACCCGGATATTATGAGTTGAATATAAGATTGAAATATGGCAAGAGTGAAGAAGTAATCGGCTACTCTACTCGATTCTGGAGTTTGGGAACTGTTCAGCTAAACTGGCTATTATTAATTGCAGGACTATTATTGTCTGGTGTTATTCTGGCTGGCTATTTGTGGAAGACCAATCGATCTGATTAATTAATTGATCATAAAGATCTTGAACTTCTTTTAATTGCCGACCAGTTATACTCATGCTCATAAGCAGAGTCCCATTCTGAAAAAAAGCAGTGATCTCACTATCAGAACCTGATTTAGAAAAATATTGAACTGACTGATTATTAATTGTCTGATTCTTTTTAAGATAACCACTAGTACTCGCATTTCTGAAGTTGTATCCAGATAAATCTTCTAAATTATTACCTCGATTAATAATAATTGTCACTACACGCTTAGGATTAGGGACATCTAGACTAAACGCCTCTAGCTGATTTTTGGGTGGAGTATCATTATTTTTAAGATCAAAAACATGAGCAGTTCCTGGGTATGATATCTTAAAATACTTGCCTTGGTATGTTAAGGTTTCTGCCACCTGCGTTTCTTGACGAACTGGTCGACCCAAAATCTGCTCAATAGCTTGATCTGTTTCTTGTTTAGTTAGTGGCTGCGGACGACTAATCAGCCAAAAGATCCAACCTAATAAAACTAATACTATTAATACTGATACTGAGAGTAACCATTTTTTCATATATTAAGAGATTCGAGATGATCGCCGATAAACCAACCAGATCATTAAATTCAAAATGGTAATCATTATCATTGGAAGGATCAATCCGAAACCAAACTGACGAATTAACCAAATCTCAATTAATAAAGTTAGGATTAATAAAGATTCATAACTGCTATTAAAAACAAAGGCTACAAGGTGACTCAATTTGGCTTTAAAATCTTTTTCTTCATGCTGTGATAGTTCGATAGCTAGATTATCATCAATAGACTTCTGGACCGTCATATAACCTACTTTTTGGAATAATACTTTAGTAATTGATTCTTGTTTGGATATTAAAAATTTACCAGACTTTAAGCTGGTAGTCGTGGCTACTAATAAATCGTTTTCATCCAGAAAGTTAACTTCAACTTGCCCTAAAGGTTTTTGATTACCTGCATCTACTACCCGACCTTCGATAATCTGTTGTGTGGGATGATGATCAAACCAAAATAGTAAATGTCGCCAAGTCAAATTAGTTCGATGATATAAACTTAGCCAAGTAGCAAAAATTAAGCTAAATAGAATAAATGCCCAAAACAACTGGTAGACTCCTTTATTAGGGATTAATTCTTGATCTAATTTATTAAGCTGATCAGCTAAATCTAATAGCGATTGCCAATAAAAAGTAATACTATTGCCTAATGAAAATCCAGTTTTTAATAACTCGATCTGGGGATATCGATCATCTATGGTATTTTTAATTTCGAAATCTAAAGTTTGGCTCTCATATCCTAAAGCCGAAACAGCCAAACGGTATTTACCTTGAGGCAGATTAACTAACCATTGACCTTGGGTATTGGTTTTTCCCGGATTTCCGTTTGGAAAGACTGAATCAGGAAATTCTTCATAAACCTTAAAAGTTGGATTATATTTGGAAACATAGACTCTAGCTCCAAAGATTGGCGATTTGGAAACAGCCTCCTTTACACTAATTGGTGGAACTACAATTAAATCAAATATTGATTGGTCAGAAATTGAATTATTATAATCTTCGGTTCGAATATTAACTTGGTATTGACCTGGCTCCGGCAAAGATTTTAACTGACCAAAATATACTCCTGGCTGAATCTCGATTAAATTAGTATTAACACTAACATCACTATTCACGCCTAAAATCTTAAGCCGATTAATCTCGATATGGACTCTTTTGGTTGGAATCGATTTAGATAATGCTAATTGAACCTCGAAACTACTACCTTGAGATAACATTAGCGTTGGTCTCTTATTTCGATCGTTCGGACCCAATAAGATCAGTCTTTCACTAGTAATCACTAAAGACTTTGGATCAACACCAGCTTCTGAATCCTGACTGGCAGTGCGAAAAACATAGATATCAGTTAAACGAGTTCCTTTGCCATTTAGATATAGTTCAATTTGGAGATAGTAGGTAGTATCTGGTAATAAATCCGCGAGATCAATCTGCACTACCCCATTAAGCGGGAAGGCTTCGATGACTTGGTTTAATTTATTAATAGCTGTTCCATAATATATTTTGACCTTATCAGCATTGCTTACTCGAAATGATAGACTGCCGGTAGACCTACCTAATCGATCAATAGAGATCTGATTTAAAGTTGATGAAATAGAATTATTTTTAACCACACTTGATGTTGTCGAAGGTGCTGGCGTTGAAGAAGGATTAGGCGTTGGAGACGCTGAGGAACCAGAATCGGGTCCTTCTACTGGAGGATTATAAAAAAGATTAGTGACTTCTTGATCAGTTGTAATAACCCCCGGACCTAAAACACGGGAATAGACAGAGAAACTAATATTTCGAGAATCATAGTAACTCCCATCAGTTTTGAGTGAAAAAGTCACAGTTTCAGTGCTGTCAGCTGGAAAGGCAGTGATCTGCCAACTAATTCTGCGATTAACTAAATCTATTTGAGGAACAGCATCTCCATACCCTAAACTAGCACTATTACTGACATAATCTAACATCTCAACTGTAGGGAGGCTGTCGTTTTCGATAGTTCCTAAACTCCAATCAGCTTGAACAGTCAAAGTAACTGGGTAATTCAAACTAGAGCTATACTCTACTTGGTAATTAAGTACAACATCGCCAGCAATAGGATCAATTATTCCCGGATTTAATAGAGTTATTTCACTCTCAAAGTCTGATGAATTAGCATTGACAGAGGCGGTAACGCCAACACGATCATTCGAAACCAGACTTAACCCATATTGTCTTTGATCAATCGGACTATTGCCACTTGTTTGAGTTGTAATGGTGCCAAACTGGTTATCACCATTACTAGCAGTGGTTAAAGTATTTGTCGAACTGAAATGGAAACAATAATTAACACCAGTTGAAAGATCGCCACTCGGAAATGTCACATTTTGACCACTAATTGAATTAGCAGTTCCAATCCCAATCCATGGACTCGATCCGGCAGGCAGATCAGTAGTACTAACTGTCCAATTAGCGGTCGATGTATTGACGATAAATCCAGCGGGCCATTCAATTTGAACCTTGGATTCAACCCCAGCGGTATCGGGAGTCGCACAGATCAACCCTCCCGTTGTAGTACTACTTTGATGACTATCTAGCCTGACGCTAATAGTAGAAAAATCACCAGCATAGATTTGGGCCGGAGACAGTAAGTAAACACTTAATAAAACTAAAATAACTAATAACTTACTCACATTATTTATAATAAGGGACTTGATGAATAGAAGCTAGGTGGAGGTTATTCTTGACCAATTATGACTTCGGCATCGGCACTATCATTTGCCCGAAGTTCGCCTTCAGATTGAGCTGAAAGATCGGGATTAAGATCTTTAACCAACTGAGCTGAAAGTGAAGCAGCAGATGGTTTGAGTCTAACGATTGTTTTTAAGAAAGCAGAATTTGTAGCATTGCCCACTCGGTCAGACTGATAACCTAAATCAGTTAACTTCTTCGAGATTGTAGCAGCGAACCCAGACTTACTGGTGCCGTTCAAAACTCTAACTTTAAAACCAGCTCGATCCAAAACAGGTTCTGGAGTTGGAGTCGGAATAATTGTTGGTTCGATAAATGGTGTTGGAATTGGAGTTGGGGCGGTTGCATTGTTAGAAGAACCTGTTAGCTGATTTTTGAGTAAGTAGACTGCACCACCAATGACAGCTAATCCAATAATTAAAATAATTATAAAAGCAAACTTATTACCCTTTCTGGTTGGTTCACCTAAAGTATATTCTGATTTAGTAAAATTAGTCCGTCGTGGCTGGACTGGAGCCTCTGATGGTTGATAATGATGATTCATCACTCCAGCTTGAGGAATATGCGTATGATTTTCTTCGTGAAGAACTGCCGCTGGTAATGGTAAATCTTCCTCTAGTGCTAAATCATTTAAAGAATGTTCGGTAATATCTGGCTCTATTGGTTGTGTTGAAACTTCATGCTGTTGCGATGGATAATCTGGCCCTAAATTATAGCGAGTCTCAAAATTATCACCTTCTGGATATCTACTCGGAGCTTGAGTCTCATTACCAAATACTGCGCTTTTATGGGGGGGTAATTCTGAAGTAACTGTTGGCTCAGGTTGATATTCTGATTCCTCATTAATAGAGGCACTCTCTTCTTCTGCGAAGGGAGCTGATTCTTCTGTAGTCTGAAGATGTTGAAGTAATTCTTTGGCAGTTTTGACATTAGTTGGAGCTTTCGGTTCTTCTGGCTCAGATACCTCTTCCTCTTCTACGATGTCATCCTCGACTGACTCAGGATCATCTTCACCAGGCTGATCTTCAACCACGGTCTGATCTAAATCTTCTTCTTCATCTGGTGAAGGTAATTCTTCAATCGGATCATTATCCTCTTCTATCTCTGGTTCAGGAATATGCTTTAAAGATTCTGAGTGATGTGAGGATTCAGAGGAATTATCTTTTAAAGCTTCGAGAATATCATCAATTGATTTATATTTCGATTCTTTGAGCTTTGGTTCATTAGCCATATGGTTATTATAATACCACGAAAAGGTAAGGATCAATCCAAATTAGCATTCTTGGATAATAATTTAGTCAGAGCTTGGCTAACGCTTTTAACATTTTCCGGAGAAATAACGTTAGGATAACCTAGCTGTTTTGATTCTGAGACCCGTTTTGATAAGCCTCTAACTGGGCGCACTTCGCCTAATAACCCAACTTCACCGATAATCACTGTTTGAGGATCAATCGATCGATCCTGAAATGAGGAAACGATTGCTAAACAGATCCCTAAATCAGCGGCTGGCTCAGCGATTTTTAAACCACCAGTAATATTTACAAAGATATCTTGATCATGAAGATTCTGACGGCATCTTTTGGCTAAAACAGCTACCAGCAATTGTAAACGATTATTATCAATTCCAGTTCCTACTCGTCGTGGTGATGGTAAATAACTTTTTGTAACTAGGGCCTGAATCTCAATCAATAGTGGTCGAACACCATTTAACACACTAACAACAACAGATCCCGGAGCATTAACTTTATGTTCTAAAAATATCTGTGAGGGATTAGCGACCTCAATCATGCCTGATTCTGCCATCTCAAAGATACCAACTTCATCAGTAGCGCCAAAACGGTTTTTAGTAGTCCGAAGAATTCGAAAATTACTAGTTGATTCTCCTTCTAAAGTTAAAACAGCATCAACTAAATGCTCTAAAGTTTTGGGTCCAGCAACTGTTCCCTCTTTAGTAATATGTCCAACAATAAATATTGGACAATGAATTGATTTAGCTAACTGTTGCAAACGATAACTGCATTCACGGACTTGAGAAATCGAACCTGCTGCTGCATTTAAATCTGAAGTAACTAAGGTTTGAATCGAATCGATAATTACTAATTGAGGTTTAACTTGTTCTATGGTAGAAATAATAACATCAACATCTATTTCACTGAGGATTTTCAAACTAGAATTTGGTTTAATTCGATCAGCCCGCAGTTTAATTTGACGAGGTGATTCTTCCCCTGCAACATATAAAGTATCATTAACATTTAAGGCGAGTTGAGTTAATAGGGTTGATTTACCGATTCCTGGATCTCCAGAAATTAAAACAATGGACCCATTAACGATACCGCCTCCTAATACCCGATCAAATTCTCCTAGAGTAGTAGAAATTCTTTTTTCAGAAGATTTCTCAACATCTTTTAGATTAACAATTGTTCCAGCTGCTCGGGCTCTTGATTGTCCTTTGGAATTGCCTTTGGCAGGACTTGCTTCGATGGTTTCAACCAAAGAATTCCAAGTATTACATTCTGGACATTTACCATAATACTGACTTGCCTTGAAACCACATTGCTGACAGATATAACTTGAAGTTGATTTAGCCATTGAGTGGGCATATTATACTCTATCTTTTTAAAAAATATTTATAGATTTTTCATTTATGAATTTAAATTCTTTCTTGTTAAAATAAGCTGTGTCAAAAGTTTTAAATATATACAAACCAATTGGGTTAACTCCGCTACAACTAGTTGATCAATATAAAGCTCTTCATCCTAGTACTGACAAAGTTTCTTATATGGGGAGGCTTGATCCTCTAGCTCACGGAGTAATTCTATTACTGGTTGGTGATATTAATAAGCAGCGTGAGCAGTTTTTAGATTTAGATAAAACATATCTATTTAAGATTTGGTTAGGTATTGAAACAGATAGCTATGATCTTCTTGGGGAATTAACTACAGATAGGTGGAAATCTCCTTCAAATGATTGGCAAGAACAACTTAAAAAGTTCATCAGTCAAAATACTGGATCGATTACTCAGAACTATCCACCTTATTCCTCAAAGCCAGTTAAAGGACATGCTCTATTCTGGTGGGCAAAGCAAGGCAGATTGAATGAAATTGATATACCAAATAAAGTTGTTCAAATAAACACTTTTAGGCTAATAAATCAATCTATAACTAATCAGCTCACTGCTACTCAAACAGCAATTGATAAAATAGGATTAGTAATTGGGGATTATAGGCAGGGAACTAGCATCGATAAGTGGCAAAAATTAGCTGAAGTCTCCTCTGATAAGGAAGCTATCGAGCTAGAATTAGAGATTGAATGCACCAGCGGTACTTATGTCCGTGAATTAGTTCATAATTTAGGATTATTTTTAGGCTGTGGAGCAGTGGTAGTTGAAATAAATCGAACTAAAATGGGTGAATACTTATTAGAAGACTCTCAGTACTTGGATTAATATTAGATTATTTATAAATCAAACCGTCAGTTGAGGTTAAGAATGGAGCTAAATTAACTCGTCTCTTTGAAGAGTCTAAATTATCGACTAGGAAATTAGTTGATTGACCAGCTTCATAAACTACACTTGGATCTAACTTAGCTGCTGGAACAAAACCTTCAATGCCATCTTTTAGCTTCACATTAACACCCTGGGCACTAATTTTAACAACTTCACCTTTAACAACATCATCAGCTTGGAAATCTTCAGCTAACTGAGCGAAAGGATCTGAAGTTAATTGCTTAATTGATAAATTAACTCGTCCATTTCCAGTATCAATATTAACGACCTTAGCTTTAACTTCATCGCCTACGGCGTATAAAGTGTTTGGATCTTCAACTTTTTCCCAAGAGATCTCAGAAACATGAACTAATCCATCTACACCTTCTGATAAATTAACAAAGACTCCGAAAGGTAAAACAGCAGCGACTTTTGATGTCACTTCTTCCCCTACTTTCATAGCTTCTAATAATTTTTTAGTTTCATCACTGACTTTTGTTTTTTGAGAGAAGATCAATCGATTAGTATTAACATCAATTTCAATAACTGTGACTTCAACATCTTGGCCAACTAGGTCTTCTAAATGAGCTGCTTGTGCTAAGGAAACTTGACTAGAAGGTAAGAAGCCGCGTGATCCTGAAACTTCAACAACTAATCCACCTTTATTAACTTCTAAACCTTTACCGGTTAAAGTTTGATTTTTAGCTTTAGCATCTTCGAATTTCTTCCATTTAGCAGCTAATGCAGCAGTTTTTGGATTACTACTTCGGCTTAAAGTTAATAAAGCTTGGCCAGATTCATTTTCAGGATATAAAACAAAGGCACTTAATTTAGAACCAACTTTAAGATTCTCTTCTTGCTCTAAAGATAAATCTTTGCGATGAATAATGCCTTCAGCTTTGGTTCCGAGATCTAAAACGATTTCAGTATCACTAATAGCAATTACAGTACCTTCAACTTCTTGTCCGCGAGTTAAAAGAAGAGGGGTATTAGATTGTTTGGCCATTAAGTCGGCCATCGACATTGACATAATTTAGCATTTACTCACTTTCGTTGATTTTTTGTATTTTACACTATTTATTTGGTTGAGTCTACTAGAAAAGATTATCTGTGCTGACTTAACGCCTGATTGAAGGCATTTATGTTCTGTCTTAAATGTCTGTAGTCGGTAGTTCCAGATAAAATAAAGCCTTTTTTTAGATCTTGAAGGATATAACTGAAAGCTTCAATTCGAGCTTGGTGGGCATCAGCAGGACTGATATCAACGAATAATCTGCCTGAGGAAAATGGTCGATTTACAATAACTACTTTGCCCATCTTTTGTGCTGTTTGAATTGATTCTCTAAACTGAGTACTTTGATGATTATATGGCAATTGAATATAGCTAATTACTGAATTATTTAAAGCCGCTTCAGCAGTTTCAACATCACTAACACTAGCTCCGATATACTCTACTCCATTTTTTAAAGCATAATCAGCAAATTCATTAAATTCGGAGGATTGGATGGCAGATTTATTAGATTTATGAAGTAAGACAATATCAGGATTGCCGCCTAATTTGTTTTTACTAGTTGTGAGACTATGTTTCATACCTAAAAAGCTATGATCAACAAACGACTGCTTTGTTTCAGGATCCCAGTATTCGCCAACTTTAGTCGCAATTATTAAGCGTTGGTACATTGGCTGATCTGGAGTAAATTGACGTAAGAACTTACCTAAACGGACCTCACTACTGCCATATGCTGGTGCAGTATCAAAAAAACGGATACCTTCGTTAACTGCTCGATTTAGAAATAAAATGGATTCTACTTCTGTTGGGATTGGTTTAATACTCTCAGGTGGCCACTGTCTACCTAAACCGACTAATCCTGACGCTAATTCAACTCCTTCAACTTTAATCACAACAGGGATTATAACGACGAGATATCTGAGATGCAAATTTAGCCACAAAAAAAGCCGACTTTTAGGGTCGGCTTTAATAAATCTGGCAGTGAGGTATTTTCACGCAGCCTTTCGACTGGATTATCGTCCCCGCTGTAACGTTTGACGACTGAGTTCGGGATGAGATCAGGTCGGACCATTACGCTCAAACCACCAGGCATAAATTATAGCGTATATAGTATTAAGTATCAAGAGGTTAGCCGTACTACCCCAAACTTGAGATTAGGTGAGTTTGGGAATTAAATGACTGATAATATTAATTTACAAGGCTAGTTTATTTGACATCATTTATTGATCCTCATATACTCAGAATAAAGATGAGTTCAACTTCAAAAAAAATACTAATCACCGGAGCTGGTGGCTACATCGGATCTATTACAGCTGATTTATTACTTCAAAATGGCTATGAAATTTTAGCTATCGATAACTTTAGTCGCGGATATCGTGCTCCGCTTGATTACTTACTTAATAAATATGGATCAGAAAAACTAACATGGAAGGAGTTCGATTTATTCACCGAAGATATTGAATCAGTTATAAAAGATCAAAATATTGATGCAATTATTCATTTCGCCGCTCTGGCTAATGTTGGTGAATCATGGAATCAGCCCGATATATACTTTAATAATAATGTGATTGGAACTCAAAGACTGGCTCAAGCAGTTATTAATACAGGTATAAAAAACTTTGTTTTCTCCTCCAGTTGTTCAGTTTATGGTGATGCCCAATATAGTCCGATGGATGAGAAGCATCCATTAGCTGATCCAGCTTCCCCATATGGCGCCACTAAAAAGATTTGCGAGGAAATATTGTCATGGTACTCTAAAACAGATAAATTGAAGACAATTTTTCTTAGGTATTTTAACGTTACCGGAGCCTCAGATGACCATCAGCTTGGGGACTCTAAAAAACCATCGTTTCATTTAATTCAAAATGCAGTCCGAGGTGCTTTAGGATTAGGGACATTTGAATTAAATTATGCTGATGTTAAAACTCCAGATGGCTCCCCTATTCGAGACTATGTGAATGTAGTTGATTTAGCAGAAGCACATATGAAAGCAATTGAATATTTATTTAAACCTGAATCAGTCAGTAATCAGTTTAATATTGGTACAGGACAAGGGAATTCAGTATTAGAGATTATTAAAATTGTTAAAGATAAAACTGGTAAGGATTTTAAAACTGGGACTGCTGCTAATCGTCGCCAAGGCGAAGCAGACAAGATGATTGCCGATATTACTAAGGCTAAAGAAGTTTTAGGTTGGGAGCCAAAACATACGCTAGATCAAAGTATTGAGAGTTTAATTGAATGGTATAACCAGAAACCAAAAGGTTGGGAGAAATAATAAATTATTTCTGATATCGGACAGATTCTAATTAAGAAAGAGATTTAATACACTCCGCAGGTATAATACTGTTAATATTTTCTGATCACACCTATTGGAGACTAATATATCTGGATTTTTTCACAAGTAGAAAGTAGGATATTTTATACCCAAAAATGTGAATACGACTTGTTATAGTAATCTAGATTAACTATAACGAACTTTTTTAAAGACCGAAAGCAAAAAAATCTCAACACCGATCATTAGTAAGTCTAGACTAAACGCCTTACGACGCTTACATCGGACTCCTATCAACGTGGTAGTCTTCCACGGATCTTAATAGATTCCTCATCTCGGGGTCTGCTTCGTGCTTAGATGCTTTCAGCACTTATCATACAGCAATGTAGCTACCCTGCGCTGCCGGTTTACCGACAACAGGCACACTAGGGATTGCCTCAACCGGGTCCTCTCGTACTACGGTCAACTCCCCTCAAGAATCAAAACGCCCATACTGGATAGAGTCCAACCTGTCTCACGACGGTTTGAACCCAGCTCGCGTACCGTTTTAACTGGCGAACAGCCAGACCCTTGGGAGGTACTACCCCCCCAGGATACGATGAGCCGACATCGCTGTCGTCTGATAATCACATTTGTGATCTCAGAATTAATCCAACAATTACTTGTTGGCCTGACTATACCTTCAACCCGCCTATGGCGGGTGCTAGCCGTGTAATATAAGTTTAACAATCCGGTTGTTCATGTCGGAAAGGCAATTTCTTGCAGTCCAGATTATCTGGTACCTCATATTAGCCCTCTTTCGCTCGAATGAGCTTCAGAGGATCAAGTCGATAGGGGTCCTAACAAAGTTAGGATTCCCTCGGTATTACCCTGAATTTAATCATAGGGTTTCACCGATATGAGCTAGTAACAATTATCGAAGTCATTTAGACTTCGAAAGAATCAAAAAGACCATGGTTTATTTATCCAAGAAATAACAGTGCTAACAGAATTACTTCTGCCACACCCCAATGTTAAGGTGCCGAACGATACCGTCCTTGTGGACTGTTGGGTATCACTAGCCTGTTATCCCCGGGGTAGCTTTTATCCGATAAGCCGAGAGGCTCCCACGAGCACTCACGAGATCACTAAAGCCTGCTTTCGCACCTGTTCGACCTGTTTGTCTCACAGTCAAGCACTCTATATACTTTTGCGCTTAAAGGCGCGATTTCTTTACGCGCCAAGAGTACCTTTGCACTCCTCCGTTACGATTTTGGAGGAAACCGCCCCAGTTAAACTGTCCGCCAGACCTTGTCTTATCACCTGTTTTTATAAGGTTAATAGTTAGACCTGAAAATCCAAAAGAGAGGTGTTTCATTGTCGCCATAGCTCCCTCCTACGCTATACAATTGAATTTTCAAATCAGGGCCAAGCTCCAGTAAAGCTCCACGGGGTCTTTTTGTCCAAGTATGGGAAGGCCGCATCTTCACAGCCATTGCAATTTCACCGGATCTATCCTCAAGACAGTCGCTAAGTCGTTCTACCTTTCGTGCGGGTATGAACTCACCAGACAAGGAATTTCGCTCATTCCTAAATTTTGTGTTACTACGAGTAAAGCAAGCTTTACTTATGCAAGCGAGTTACTTCTTGCCTCTGCATATCGCTATGCAGGTCGGACTATATCTTCTCAAAAAGTTTAAGTTAAAACTAAAAGAGTCTGACATATAGTCTCTGAGGGTTCTACGACGGTAGGTCGTATTCTTCCCTGCTGATTGACTCCAATGAACAGATTATCACTGTATTAATTGGTTATTAGCATAACTAATTAATTTAGTACTGTCATATACAGAGTTATTCCAGCATTTAGTCAGATTACAAAAACACCTTCATTCCGATAAATCGGAACTGTACACCTTCTAAGGCGGCGATTCCACCATAGAACAGTTATAGTTACTGCTGCCGTTCACCAGATCTTAGACCCCAAGCTCGGCCCTCGCCTTGCGGCGGGGAGTCACCTGAAATTTTAAATTACTGGCACTGGGCAGGTGTCAGCCCGTATACATCAGCTTTCGCTTTGGCACGGACCTGTGTTTTTGATAAACAGTCGCTCAGCGGCTTTTGCTGTGGCCCCCAATTGCTTGGAGGCAGGACATCTTGCTAACTTACGTCCAGCTGAATTGCCGAGTTCCTTAAGGATAGTTCTCTCGATCGCCTGTGTATACTCAACTCGCCCACCTGTGTTGGTTTAAGTACGGTTTCAATGTACTCCTTTACGGAGATTTTCCTGAAAACAGAATCACACTCACTTCCGACGTCGTAATTTGTATTTTTAACTCTGTAGAGTTACCTCTACAGAGTCGTAGAACCGGATTTTCCTAGCTCTACTAACTTATTACTTGTACTAGGATATACCTAGCTGAGTTAATCCTACTTTGTCCCTCCTTAAAGTCTTAATCGATACATCAAAGTACTGGAATTTTAACCAGTTGTCCATCGGCTACGCCTATGTGGCCTGACCTTAGGACCGACTAACCCGACCCTGATTAACATTGGATCGGAAACCTTGGGCATTCGGCGCTCTGATTTCTCATCAGAGTTGCGTTACTCATACCGGCATTCTCACTTCTAACCACTCCACACCACTTTACAATGATGCTTCACTGCAATTAGAACGCTCCCCTACCACCTCACACCCCAAATTTCTGACGAAATTTCGGGGACCCCGCGGATAACCGTTAGCGGATAAGATTAACTTAATCTCGCATGTTACCGTGGTTCAATTTTCTGTAGGTCTACGCAGCTATTGCTGCGATTCACAAAAAATATTTAGTCTACCAATT
>CAYTXH010000005.1:0-215 GCA_964441115.1 uncultured Gammaproteobacteria bacterium
GCTAGTTTCCTCGGAAACAGCTATGTCCCTAGTAGAAAAAGATGGAATGAATGGAATCACTAAACTGTTCCCCCATCAGCCAAATGACTTTCAGATTATTCCCGAAGAGAATATCCCCAATAAAAATGTTTACCTTCTAATTGGTATAGATCGAGGAAAAGATAACATTAATATTCCCCCTGCAGAAGCGATAACAATCATTAGAAACAATGGCC
>CAYTXH010000005.1:225-518 GCA_964441115.1 uncultured Gammaproteobacteria bacterium
TGTTTTTCATTACTCGCATCTCGGCACATTGGAGATCAAAGAGTACCGGCAATTTGGATTAATGCCAATAAGAAGCCAAATCTTGGCTGGTGCTGGGATGGAAATCCTCATACTTGGTTAGGATCAGCCTCTGCACAAGACAGAATTGGATAAACAAATATTAAATCAATTTAAATTGTGCTGCGGGACTAGGAATCGAACCTAGATAGACAGATCCAGATTCTGTCGTCCTGCCATTAAACGATCCCGCATTGTCGGAACTAGATAAAAATAAACACACTCACTTACAGGCA
>CAYTXH010000005.1:528-24280 GCA_964441115.1 uncultured Gammaproteobacteria bacterium
TAACATAATAAAGATTGATAAACCATTTACATTTATTGCTTGACAAGAATTTTAAAAAGGCGTAATTTTAGGTTAGATGAGCACTAATTCAGCTAATTCTAATAGTCCCCTTATTCAGTTAGAAGATACCCTTAATGTCTATTTTGGTCAAAAGGCTCCTGCTTTACCAGAAAATATTAAAGAATTAATTGTTAAATATGGTCCTTGGGTAACATTAGTCTTATTAATACTCGCTGCAGTTCCTCTTCTTGGTGTTATTGGTTTAGGTGCTTTACTCTCTCCAATTGCCCTGATGAGCGGAGTATCTTACGGCGGTATGTATCTCCTTACTCTAGCCTTTTCTGTAGCTATCATCGTATTAGAAGCAATCGCTATCCCAAAGTTACTTAAAAGACAAAAATCTGGTTGGAATTTAGTTTTTTACGCTTCTTTGTTAAGCTCTGTCTCCAGCCTCTTAAGCAGAGATATCTTTGGTCTTATTATTGGGACACTGTTATCTTTTTATATCCTCTTCCAAATTCGTAGCTATTATAAATAATTGTGTCTGACTCATTAGTACTCAAAAAATGTCTTCCGTGTGAAATTGGCACACCGCCAATATCTGAAAGTGATGCAGCGCAATTACATCAACAGATTCCTGATTGGCAATTAGAAGAAACATTAATCTGCCGCGAATTTAAATTCCCTGATTTTGTAACTGCTTTAGAGTTCGTCAATAAAGTTGGACGAATAGCCGAAGAAGAAGGACACCATCCTGATATTTTTCTCTCCTGGGGAAAAGTAAAAATCTCTTTAACAACTCATGCTGCTAAAGGACTTACCGAAAACGATTTTGTTCTAGCTGCCAAAATCGACCAATTACTTGGTATTAACTAAGAATTCTATTGATTGATTAATTCGCTTAATAACTTCATCTTCACCCATAATCAACATTGTTTCTAACATCGGTGGAGTTACTAACTGACCCGACCATGCCACACGAATCAATTGAAAAATCTCACGATGAACTATTCCTAACTCATCAGCTAAATCTCTAAAACTTTCTTCAAATTTTTCAGCAGTCCAAGTTCTATGTAAATTGCTCATAACCTCAACTACTCTCTTCAGTGCTGCAACTTTGTCTTCGACTTTTATTTTGTCAAAAACTGACTTGTCATATTCAGATCCCTCAAAAATAAAGTTTGTCATCGGTACAAAATCAGATAATTTCTTGATCCGTTCTTTAATTAAAGGCACTAATTGACCGATTTTCTCTGCTGATGGATGATCAACTAAATATTCATTCAATCTCTTTGTTAGTTCTTCATCGCTCATGGCTCTAATATACTCACCGTTAAGCCAATCTAATTTATTAACATCCCAAGCAGCTGCGGAACTACTCATGTCAATAATTCTATAAGCAGAGATTAGTTCTTCTTTACTCCAAATCTCTTTATCAGTACCAGGTAGACTCCATCCCAACAACGCTAGATAATTCATAATCGCTTCTGGTAAATAACCTTCGTGCTTATAAAAATCAATTGAGGTCGCACCAGTTCTCTTGGACAATTTCCCATCTCGATCACTATTTAAAATCATTGGATAATGTCCATATGATGGAGGTGTTACACCTAAAGCTTCAAATAACAAAATCTGTTTTGGAGTATTAGACACATGGTCATCTCCTCGAACCACATGACTGATTTTCATATCAGCATCATCTACCACCACCACAAAATTATATAAAGGAATTCCGGATTGTCTGGCAATTACAAAATCACCAATTAAACTCGAATCGAATCGAATTTTGCCATGAATCAAATCTTCATATTCGATAACCCCTCGATCTTCTGGCAATTTATACCGGACAACATGCGGTATATTGGCATCAATTCTCTGTTTAACCTCTTCAATCGATAATCCCCGACATTTGCCGGAATAAATTTGAGGTTGTTTGTTCGCTGACTGCTCAGCCCGAACCTGATCTAACTCCTCTTTTGTACAAAAACACGAATAAGCTTTTCCCTCTGACAGCAATTTATCAATTTTCTCTTGATATAGTACCAAACGATCCATTTGATAATATGGCCCCTCATCAAAATCAAAACCTAACCACTTTAAACCATCAACAATTTGATTAGCAAATTCTTTAGTACTTCGATCTTGATCTGTATCTTCTATTCGTATAATAAATTGTCCACCATTAGCTTTCGCAAACAAATACGGCCATAAAGTCGCATAAGCTGTTCCCAAATGCAGATTTCCAGTTGGAGAAGGAGCCATTCGAGTCCGAATGACATTTACCGAAGCAGTAGTAGCCGCTGGTTGATTATTAGTTTGAGTGTTCTCTTCCATGACCTCAATAGTATAATAGAAGTAACGGTCTTTCACCAGACACAAGGTCCAACCATGACTCTAACCCAAACTGCCATCTTAACTAAGCGATTTATGATCTTTGGAGCCATATTTACCTTAGTTGTACTACTCAGCTGGATTGGCTTTTTATTATTTAAAGCTCAACAACCAAAACCAATAGCTGAGCCACCAAAACCAACATATCTTTTTGGTCAAATTCCATATCCAGTATTTCCGGAATCTGAACATAGCGCAGCCAATAAAACATTTACCCTTGATACTGAAACAGGTAATTTACCGACTGATTTACCAACTTTAGCCAAAGTTTATGCTGTTCCACCTCAAGGATCATCATTTGCAGCTCCTGACCGGATTAAAGCTCAAGCTAAAAAGTTTGGTTTTACCAATGAACCAGAAATTCTCGATCCTACCCATTACCGGTTTACCGATGAATTAGGCGGGGTGTTAAACATTGATTTAAGTACTAACAACTTTACCTTCGAACGTCCTTATACTGAAAATAATGACACTAATTCAATCATCGAAGATAAACAAACCCTAGTTTCAGTTTTCAAATCTTATCTCAGCAGCAAAGGGCTACTAAAACCAGAGATCTCCCAAGGTAGGGCAGAAGCTATTTACAATCAGAATTCGCAACGCGAAACTACCAGAGCTACCATCACTATTTGGCCAGCAAATCTGGATAATTTAGAAATTGTTACACCACAATATAATTTAGGATTAATTGTTGGAGAAGCTATAAAATCTGGAGACAATGAAAAACGATTTATCCGACTAAATTACACCTATTGGGAACCAGATTTAATTTCATCTGCAAATGCTACTTATTCCCTGATTCCACCAACCGAAGCCTTTACCTTACTTCGAGAAAACAAAGGAGTTATCGTCATCAGTCCTCCTACTGGAAACATCTCAATTACTAACGTCAAACTCGCTTATTATCAAACCCAAGAATACCAAATTTATATTCAGCCAGTATATGTTTTTGAAGGACCAAATTTCGCAGCTTATGTTCCTGCCCTAACCTCAGAATATTTACAGCCTAATTAATTCCAATCGTAATTATCTGCTACCCATTGTAGTAATTGCTTAGTTTCAGTAAAGCGATCTTTACTTCCCAAAACTACGGTTAAAATTTTACGTCCATCCTGCTCAATTAATCCAACTAAATTTTCTCCAGCAAGTTCTGTGGTTCCAGTTTTAATACCAATCACCCCTGGTTCATTTAATAATTGATTTAAATTATGCAAAAGATGCGACTTACTTTGATCCAAAGCTGTAACTGTAGTTTCTTTAGTTCCAACTATCTTGGCAAACTGAGGATTAGACATTGCTACCCGTGAGATTTTTGCTAAATCTGCAGCCGAAGAAAAATGACCGTCACCATCAAACCCAGCGGGATTCTGAAATTGAGTATCTGTTAATCCCAAACTCAGGGCCTTTTGATTCATCGCTTCGATAAACCCAGATACCCCACCAGGATAATTAGCAGCAATAGTAAAAGCTGCATCATTACCTGAATTGAGCATCATTCCATAAAGTAAACTTCGAAAAGTTAATTCTTCGCCTAAATTCAAACTCATTGTTGATCCACCAACTAAAGCATTTTTAGGAACAATCAATGGTTGGGCTAATTTATAATAATCCATACCTACTACGGCAGTCATAATTTTAGTAGTCGAAGCCGGAGACAATCGTAAATTAGCATTTTTGCTATACAAAACTTTTCCAGTTTCTAAGTCTTCTGCTAATACCGCCACAGACTCAAACTCTGGAGCCGGAAGACCCTTTTCAATAAATAGTGGTTTTGGAGTTGCTTCAACAGCTAACACTTGAGATACAGGCGGTTGAAAGTTGTTCGCTTCTAATTGTAATTGGTCACCTACAAGTTGTAAGTGATTTTGACTATAACCAACCACCTGACTACTTCCCCACAAACCTCCCACCCCTAACATAACAATCATTAACGATAATGTGTAGAATTTTAATTTTTCTAACCAACTATTTTCATTTTTTTTAGCTGGCTTAACCATAAAAATTTAAGAGTTTAAACGAGTATCAACTCTTTCCATATCACGAGGAAACATTGAAGCCTCTCGAATATTACCGAGTCCTAATATTTGCATTGTGATCCGCTCTGCCCCAAAAGCAAATCCACCTTCTGGTGGACATCCATATTTAAATGCATCAGTAAATAACCTAACAGTCTCTGGATCCATCTCCCATTCTTTAACATGCTTCATTAACTGATCATAATTATTAATTCTTCGTCCTCCAGACAACCACTCTATACCTCGACACAATAAATCCATTCCTTCATTTACTTCTGGATCTTCAGGATTTGGATAAACATAGAAAGGTTTTTTTCGTGTTGGATACCCATAAATATAAACTAAATCAGAGCCGGTTTCCTCTTTTATAATCCGACATATATCTTTCTCATCTTCTCGTGTCAAATCTTTTTCATTTCTATTGTCTCTACCAGTTACTTCGAAAATCTTCTGCTGAGCTTCTTTCAAACTCATAACTGGGGTTTCTTCAATCAATGCCGGAATTGAAACATCAAACATTTTCAATTCTTTCTGACACTTTTCATCTACTTGATGAAGAATATATCGAATTGTTTGATCTGCCATTTTCTGAACGTCTTTCCAACTTTCAATAAAACCCATTTCAGCATCCAATGACACAATTTCAGTTAAATGAAATGAAGTCACACTTGGCTCAGCTCGAAAAACTTTATTAACAGAAAACACTCTTTCAAAAGCAGCCATCACAATTTGTTTATAGAGTTGAGGGCTTTGACTTAAAAATGCTTTGTAATCAAAATAATTAACTTTGAAAACTTCAGCTCCACCTTCAGCAACTGCTGGCACTATTGAAGGAGCTTGAAATTCAAAAAACTCATTTTGTTTCATAAACTCTCTAAAAGAATCAATTACCACTGATTGAACTTTAAAAATTGCTTGAACTTTTGGATGCCGGAGAGTTAAAGAGCGATGATCTAATAATGTTGGCAACTGCAAATCCAAATCTTTCTGACCCATATCAAATGGTAACTCTGCAGACTTAGCTAAAACTTCAACTTTCTCCCCTTGTAACTCTACTTTTCCAGTTTCTAAATCTAAGTTAAATAATTTTTCAGGACGAGCCGCTACTTTCCCTTCAATATTTACGACATCTTGATCTCTCAAATCTCCAGCGATCTCGCCCATCATCACAACCTGAATTGTCCCTGATCGATCCCATAAATCTAAGAAAACAATTTTCCCATGATCACGTCGGCTATGAACATAGCCAGAAACTCTGACAACCTGATCAACTTTATTAACTGTATCTTTAATTAAGGTCCGTTCCATACGAGGCTAATTATCTCAATTTCGACACTACTAAGCAAGTCGATGTTAAGTCTATTCTTTTATGTCCAATAAAACATAAATACTAATTTGACAAAAAATATAAACAGGAATAAAATTATCGAAGTTATGAATTCTTTTGTCGCAAATAACATTTATATGGCTGTCTTTACTTATCTCCTAGGTATGCTCATTATTTGGAGCATTACAAAAGGAGGTCTGATTTAAGAAGAATTCTTAAATCCCAGCCGAAAGGAGACCTCCCACTAAAAAGGGAGGTTTTTTTATGTCTATAAATCGACCAGAATTACATATTTCAACAAAAAACTCTGAATATTACAGACCTACTTCGCGACAACTTCGCATATCTGCTAATACACATATTGAAGGTTTGATTATAAGGTCTGTAACTCATTTATTCAGTAATGAAGTAACTAAAGATCATGGAAAAAACAAAGAAACTAGAATTTTGTTTTTTAACAATGGCGATAAACCATATCTACCCACCAGCATACAAGAGAGACAACGATTTGATAATGATACTCTACGTAGTGTACTACCATATGTATATCACATGTTTTCTTCTAAAGGAGAACTATTAGAAGAATATCAAACTCAATGGTATAACATCGTTGAAATAGTTCCCCAAGTAGTAAAAATATTATCGTCTCATAAAAACCACATTGACATGGTACAAAAAAACCATTCAATTAACTTAATTACGTCAGCAATTCAACTTGCTATGAATCCTGATACAACATTAGCAGTGAGAATGGGCTTTGGTGGATCAGATGATAATTTCACATCAAATAGACTTGCAGCTTATGCTATCCCGGCTTTAGAAATTGTTGATCAATTAAATAAATTTTATGCTGATCGATTAGATGAAAAAGTAAGGAATTCATTTATTCAATCTAAGTTTAAAGAAGAAATAGAAAAACAAAACGGAACACCGTTAACAAGACAACAAAAAAAAGACCTTACAGCAAAAGTAGAAAAAGAAAAATTATATCTTTCTATAACTGATGAAGAGAAAACTGCTATTGCTAAAAAATATGGAGTATTAACTCAGCAACCGAGAGTTCAGCTATTTTTTGCATATGAAGCAGCAAAAGCAATTAATCATTCCATGGATCCTACTAAGATCACATTAAGAGCTCATGAGAATATAGCTGAGCTAGAAAGATTCGTTAATCAGAACTATCCGGATATTGCAGATCAAGTTGACTACCTTACGGACAAACCATGGGATAGAAACAAACCACACCGAAAAATAATTATTGAGTATTTAGCAAACTTAGTTAGGCAAAGTACCAGTGAATCTGTAAAAGAAACATTAGACACATTACAAAGTTTAGGAGAAAACCATGGAGGAGAAAACGGTTTTAATCAAGCAGCAGAATATGCAGCGATGCATCCTATTGCTTTCGGCGACCGTCTAGATCTTCCCTATATTAACTATTTAAACAATTCACGTCCCGCTAATATAGTAATTACCATTGGGGGGAGAACCGAAAGGCATTTTTGTGCAGTCAGAGACTATCTTTCAAACCATGCTAATCCTACGGGTTTAATTGATTTTATTAAAAGAAAATCTTCTGCTACAAAATCCCCTGAAGAAAGAAAAGAGTTATTTCATACATTAAAGCTAGTAAACAGATGGAAAAAAATTATTGATGCTGGCAGAAAACAAGAAGCAGATCAACCTATTGAAGAAAATAGTATTCTTAGACCGGATCAAACTTCTCATAATATATCTTTAATTACTGATTTAGGATATACACCTACATATTATAATAGTGAATTTGACAGACCAAATAGTCATAATGTAAGTCAACACTTAAGGGAACTTGTCTTAATTGGAGATTTACTTGAACAATCAAAATGTGATAATACTTCAATTACTGAGTTAGCTCTAAAAAAAGACAAACTAAGTGGAGTAATAAAAGACTTAGAAGCTATAAGAGAAATTGAAGAAAAAAGGAATTAAAAAATGAACAAAAAAACATATAACGAGTTAAGCGAAATACAAGAAATCATTGATATAGGTAATGATGCTCTAAACAAAACACTCAAAGATTTATCTAATTTTACAAATAACGATATTGTTATTGATAATAAAGTTCTAAATATATATAAAAAAGAATTTGATTTTCTTAAAAAAAGATTTATCGACAATCTAAAGCTATCAAGAAAATTATCAACTGAAGCCTTAAAAAACAAACGATTCAATAAATCAAGGGTTTTACAAAACAATAAAGTCATGAACAATTATAATTTGAACATCCGTAAACTATTTCCAGTTGCAAGTAATGGTTGGGTATTAGATGGAATAATAATTAAAAATCAATTTGCCGGAATCAAAAATCTTGCAGGATTTACTAATGAGGAGGGTAGTGTAATAGATGTTCTAAATTCTGCATCTTCAGTTGCTTTAGGAGCAGAAAACCCATGGTTAATAATGGCTGACAGAGTTGAAGACTATCTCGGTTTTAGAGACAATATTTGTGCTGCATACCATCCCGGGGTTAGACAAGCTTTCGCTCTTCAAAAATTATCCGATCTTTATCCGAACAAAAAAGTAAAAGATTTAACAGTGCATTCCGAATCATCTGGAACTATCGTTGACTCTATTGCGATTGAATCAGCGGTCTCCTATGCGGAAAAATTATTTAATGATAAATCAACACGTAGAGTTTTAACTATTGATGGTACCTGGGTAGGCGGTTATGGAACAGCCCGAGAAGGAACTGGTTTTGGAGCTAATAAGCAACAAATTGCGCGTACAGGAAAACCTATTTGGATTGATAGATGCCTACCTTCCGCGCTTCCTGAAAATAAAGAGCATTTTATAAAAGTATTAAACGATAAAATTCAAAATAAAGAAATTGCTGGAATATACTTAGAACCAGATTTAGCAGGTGACCTAGGAATTATATCTGTTGATACAGATATATTATTGGAAGCAAAAAAAATATTATTAAAACATAAGCTACCAATCATCTTAGATTGTGTTCAACAATTAGCTAGAACAGGTAGTTATTGGGGAGAAAATGTCGATAAAATATTTGCTGACTATCCATATTTAATTTTAACAACCGCAAAATCATCATCTAATGGATTACCTTTTGGATTTACAATTATGCCAAAAATCATTGCAGATTGTTCATACCCGTTATCACAGATCACCACACATCAAATGAATGGACCACTACTACGCGCATTAGTAGTAGCTGAAATGGTTAAAGACCCACGGTTTCAGAGAACAGTATTAAAAAAAGGAAATAATATCGCGGAGATCTCAAAAGAGTATGAATTTGAGGAAAGTAATTTAGGACTTAGAGGGAAATATCTTAATAGAGCTGTTTGTGTAGGGGATAATGAGATGGTTAAACTAATTCAGATTGCCTTATTAATTGAAGATGGTGTATTAGTTGGAGCATTACCCAATGCATTAAGATATCAACCTATGTTATTTGAATTGTCAGAGACAAATGACAAAGTCGCTCATATAATTTTTCGACGTGTACGCGAAATTCAAAAAGGGAATATTTCTCAAGAAGTGCAATCTGCATACGATAAAATGGCAAACAGCACTACTGGTTTAGCACGATAAGATTTATTAAATTGTAATTAAATCCACAACTTTCATCTGCAAATTTTCTCTTCCATTAAATACATTTTTTTCAAAATAATATGCTACATCAACTAATTGACCAACTTTTAGAATCTTCGCTAAACTACCTTTTCCAAAAGCAATTCCATCAATTCCTGATAATTTAATTTTCAAATGTTTATCATTACCAACAGCTCTGACATCTTGAATCTCCAATCCTTTCGTCATTAAAAGCGGTCGTGGGCTATCCATTCCAAATGGTTCAAATTCTGAGAGAATTTTTAGAGTTGCTTTGTTTAATTGTTTAGCTTCTAACTGAGCTTCAATCATCAAGCTTCGTTCTTCAAAAACAATTTCCGTTTTATTAAAATGTTCAATCAAACTTCGCTTAAATATTTCCACATTATCCGAATTCAAACTAAATCCCGCCGCACCTGAATGTCCACCAACCTCCAATAGATGTTCCGACACCACGCGAAGATGTTCTACTATATTTACTCCTTCTACCGACCTAGCAGAACCTCTAGCGGTCTTTTCTCCAATAGCGATCGCAATAGATGGACGTTGATACTCATCTGTTAATCTACCAGCAATTAAACCAATTACCCCCGGAATCCAATCTCGAGAAAACACCACATGAACTTTTCCTTCTGGATCGATTTGCTGACCAGCAGCCGAGACTGCTTGAGTAGTTATTTCTTGACGATTAGTATTGGCCACCATCAATTCTTGAGCATATTCCCAAGCCTTATTAACATTTTCTGTACACAATAATTTAAGAGCTGGCATCGCCGTATCTAAGCGACCAACTGCATTTAATTTAGGCGCTAAGATATGTCCAATCTCATAGCTACTAATATTACCCAATTCTACTTTGCAACTTTTAATTAAAGCTTTTAATCCCGGTGAATTAGTTTTATTTAATTGCTTTAATCCTTCAATTACCAAAGGCCGACTAGTACCAATTAAAGAGATCTGATCAGCAATAGTTCCTATTGCTACTAATTCTAATAACTGCTGACTTACTTCAGGAGTAACCATCTTTCGCATTAAACACCAAATTACTCCCGCTCCACACATTTCAGTTGAGTGCACAATTGCTACGGCATTAGGCAATTTTTCATGAGGTAAATGATGATCCGTTACAATGACTTCAAAACCAATTTCCCGAGCATATTCAATTTGTTCTACTGCCACAATCCCATTATCCACAGTCAAAATTAACTTTGCTTCAGGTTTAGCAATTCTAATTGCATCCAAACCAGATTTGGATAAACCATAACCATCTTTCTCTCGATGAGGTATAAACGGCCAAGCAATCGCCCCTAAAGATGTTAGAGATTTATACGCAATTGAAGAAGCAGTTAATCCATCAACATCATAATCACCATAAATAATAATTGTTTCCTTATCATCAATCGCCTGTTTAATTCTTTTGATCGCAACTTCACTATTCGCTAAGTCAAACTTTTGTTGATAATCCTCTATTTTTGGATGAAAAAATCTATCAATATCTACTTGATCCTTAAGTTGCCGATTACTTAATAATTGCGTCTTTAAATCATCAGAAATTTGGGGGTAAAGCTTCCACAACATATTCAATTTACGGCTCATTGTATCATAGAATTTAACTCAAAGTAGCAATCACCACGCCTAAAGTTGTATCATTTCCGCATGAGCTCTAATATAAATTTTGATAATCAAATCATTTCGGTGATTTCAAAAATGAATGATTCTGGATACCAACTATATTTAGTTGGGGGTGCCGTACGTGATCATTTTCTAGGCAAAGAGGTTAAAGATTGGGATTTTACAACTACAGCTACCCCAGAAGAGATCTTAAAAGTATTTCCTAATGGTTATTATAATAATCAGTTTGGAACTGTCGGTATCGCACTTGATAATAATCAAATCATTGAAATTACAACTATGCGCAAAGAATCTGGCTACTCTGATTCACGTCATCCCGATGAAGTTCAATGGACTACCGATATTAATGAAGATTTGAAGCGACGAGATTTCACCATTAATGCAATGGCTATCAAACTAGTTGCTAATAACCAACAGCTACTGACAGCTGACAATGTCATCGATCCCTTTAATGGACAAAAAGATATAGCAGAAAAAATTATTCGAGCTGTCGGAGATCCAGACACTAGATTTCATGAAGATGCCTTGAGATTACTTCGAGCAGTCCGTTTTGCAACCATTTTAGACTTTAAAATTCATGATATTACTTTCCAAAGCATCTTTCATAACCATCATTTAATTCAACAAATTTCCTGGGAAAGAATTCGTGATGAATTATTAAAAATCTTAGCAGCCGATGATCCATTAAAAGGAATTGAGCTACTTCAGCAAACTCAATTACTCGATAAAATACTGCCAGAGGTTAGTAGCTGTTTTGGAGTTATGCAAGAAGGACCAAAACATGATCGAGTTTATGATATTGGCCACCATTCATTTCAAGCATTAAAGTTCTGCCCTTCATCAGATCCCATTGTTAGACTATCTGCTCTATTACATGATGTCGGAAAGCCTGACACATATAAAATAGACAGCACTGGCAATGTCACTTTCTATAATCATGAAATAGTTGGAGCTAGAATTGCTAAACAAATCGCAACTCGTCTTAAATTATCCAGACATCAAATTGAAAAAATTTATACATTAGTTCGTTGGCATATGTTTTCAGTGGATGAACATCAAACAGATTCAGCAGTTCGTCGAATTATCCGTAATATTGGCTTAGATAACATGACAGATATGATGGCTATTCGCGAAGCAGATCGACTTGGAGGTGGAACTGCAAATGCTACCTCATGGCGTCTCGAAAACTTTAAAGAGCGGATTAAACAAGTTTTAATCAAACCTTTTTCAGTTACTGATCTAAAAATTAACGGTAAGGATGTTATGGAGATCCTTAATATCCCACCTAGCCGACAAGTCGGCGATATTCTTGATCAGTTATTTGAAGAAGTTTTAGCTGATAAATCTAAAAATGATCGTGAAATATTAATTGAACGTCTAAAAGAACTTCATCTTCAAAACTAAATACTTTGACTTAACTTCAAAATCATCCTAAACTAGAATAATGCTCTGGAAAATTTATTTTTATGCTTATCTGGTAGTTGCTAGCTTCAGTCTTTTAATTAATTTAAGCGGTATAAAACTTTGGAATATTACTGACTGGATAGATCTCTTATCTAACAGCTTCAATATTTATATGCTTTATATGTATATCTTCCGTCACAAGGAATTAAAGTTATCTATTTGGATAATTACATTACTTTTAAGTTTTACCTCATTAACTCTAGCAACTTTAACTTCGCTGAATCATAATCCAAGAATATTACCAACAATTTTACTTAGTCATACAGCTACAGATCCCAGAGAGTTAATTACTTCAATAGCATTTACTATTCCGATTATCATCGCACTATGGAAAACTATGCCAAAACCAAAAAAAGCAGCCCCTTTATTAAAAAAGACCAATAAGAATAAAACTAAGAAAAAATCATAACTTTATACATTTCTGAACGGTTCTTGAACTCTTCATATTATGGGATATAATAGCGGGATGAGAACAAGAAATCGTGAAGTTTCATTACCTACCCTACAAATTTCTGAATCAGAATTAGAATCAATAATTAAAGGACAACCTTTAGAATTCAGTGCTTTACCAAATACCATCCAAGCCAATGCGTCACTCACATATACAAGATGGTTAGCGAATTTGACTCATCATGACGCTAATCAATCTGAACGAGCCAGTCATATCCTATTAGATCATCAAACTAAACGGCTGTTGTATCCTCCAAATCCTAATATCGGTAACCGTGATCGAGCTGTTCCGTTCGACGTAAAAAAACCTAAACGATTTACAAGTATTTGTCGAGTTCACTCACATATAGATGCAAAATGTTTTTCTTCTCAAGACTGGATGTCTCTTTGTATTGATTTGGCCAGTTCAACTAGATTTGCTGAGTTATTAGGTGCTCAAGAAAATACTTTTCTTCTTCTGAGGTCTCAGGATTCCCAATTACTCCCCAGCGCTCAAGGGCCTAAAATGATGACTAACTATAAAAAAAATGAAGCCGCTCAAATAAATAGGAATTTTTACCAATACATTAAAAGCCGTCTAGAAAATTATTCTCCCCCAGATCACATCGACAGTAGAGCTATGACTCAGACCAAAACTGATGATCGAGATCAAATAGAGTTATGTGCTACTTTATCTTCCACACTTTATTTAAACGCTTATTTTGCAGATCTGCTCAAATTTGGATTGTATAACAACACTGAAGGAAATACTTTCTATCGTATTACTACCGGAAATGTCTTACCTGTAATTAATCACTTTATTGAGGGCTGCCTACCTCACTTAAAACCTCACAATTAGATAATTAATGTCCCAACTTTTCTTCCCACCACGCCAGTAATGCAGTCGCATTAAAAATCGACGAATAAGTACCTGAAACCATACCTATTAATAAAGCCACCACAAACCAACGAATAGTTTCACCGCCAAATAACAACAACGCTAAAAGCGTAAAAATAACTGTTAGAGAAGTATTTAATGATCGACCTAAAGTCTGAGTTATCGAGATATCCGCAATCTCTTCAAACTTCTTGCTATGATATTTTAGTAAATTTTCCCGAATTCGATCAAACACCACAATCGTATCGTGAACTGAAAAGCCCATGACAGTTAACAACGCAGTCACAAAAAGAGTATCAATCTCGATATGCCAAAAATGACCAAAAATCGCAAAAATCCCGAGCACAATTAATACATCGTGAATCAAGGCAGCAATGGCTGCTACTCCAAATCGCCATGAATTAGTCGGTTTGGGAACTTTTCTAAATGACCATGTAATATACAGAATAATCATTAAGCACGAAACACCTACCGCAGTTACCGCTTTTCTTCCTAATTCTTGACCTATCACTGGACCAACATTCTCTTCTCGACGAATTTCAAAATCCCCAAACTTTTGACTAAACTCCTGTTTTAAATTATTTAGCTGATCCCCTTCCAGTGGCTTAGTCCGGATAATATAATCGTTATTGCCTACTGGAGTAACCATTCCATATTGTCGTAATTCCTCTACATTAACTTGGTTCTTGAATTGATACTCTAATAATGCTCCCCCAGTAAAATCGATCCCCAGCTTTAATCCACCTGCTAATAAAAAGCCTAAACCTGGCAAAATCACCAAGAAAGACAGTATCAAAAAAATCATTTTGTATTTCATTAATTTCATATTTTTATTTAACTACTTCATCAATATCTTGATGGATTTGATCCTTCAGACCCTCTGCTGCATCGATAATTCGCTGCTCAATATTAAAAACCCTCTTATCTAAAAAGTCCCAAATCTGCTGATGATCTCCTAACTGCAAATGTCGCATAAATAGTTCTTTATCAGCTTCGTTTAGTTCTCCTAAAATAGCATCCAGGACAGTATGATGTAAAGTCGAATCAATCAACTGACTCAAATGCAACCGCTGACTATCCGATAAATCTAACTTATCCAGTTTAATAATCAAGCTCTCAATTTCAATTAAATGACTATAAAATTGTGCCATAACTGTTATTTCTAATTACTTAGTGCAATCTCCTGACTATTTACCTTAACCGGTCCCAAAGGTAAATCTTTTTGACTATCATCTATAAAAAAATATAAGATCGCACCCTTTCTCGGACCTCCCGCTATACCTAACTCATGCATCACTTCCGGTGATCCACCCAAACTTTTACCTGTCCACTCAGAAGGACCAGCATCAGCAATATTAACTACTACAGCCTGTCCAGTTTTGGGATTAACTACTAACATTTTACGGTATTTGTAAAAATCTCTGTACTCAGCCACTCTCTCTGAAAAACCAGGTGATAAAAAAGTCTGAACAGCAATATACCATCTTTCACGAGCATCTTGCTCAGGAGTCATCGAGTCTTTGCTCTGAGCAAAATATCCCCAGGCTCCTAATCCCGGAGCCATTCCTGCTGAACCAAACATTGCCCAATCTGAGGTCGTTTTTGACTGAGCCATTACTGTATCACCAGGATATCTATATAAATGCTGTTCACCACCCATTAAACCATAACTTCTATTTAAGCGCTTATCACCTATCTCAGCTGTCACTTTTATTCCTAATTTTTCCCCAATCTTAGCCGCAATTTGCGATTCTTCCTCTGGTGTTAAAGGTCTTACTTCAGAAGGAATTAACTGCTTTAATTCTAGAGATAAACCAATATTATTATTAGTACTTCCGGTAATCTGAACGTGATTCTCGGCTGATGAATTGTGATCTGGCATTACACTTCCAGAAGTTGTCATTAACATTAAACCTCCTAATGATCCAGCCGCCACTCGCCTTAAGTGACGATCAAATAGATTCTGAGTAGATTGACGATGTCGATGGGAAAGTTTCCGTCGTAAATGTTCATAATGAGGTTTTTTCGATTGAAAAAGCATAATCTTCTAATCTAACTACTTAATTACTAGCTTTAACATAGTTCTAGTAATAGTAATTGCTGTAAACATTGATACTAAAACTCCTAAAGCCAAAGTCACAGCAAAGCCTCGAACTGAACCAGTCCCTAAAAAGTATAAAATAGCAGCTGTGATTAAAGATGAAGAGTTTGAATCACGGATTGATGACCATGCTCTAGAAAAACCTAAATCTAGTGATTGCTTAGCGGTTTTACCCCAATGACGTTCCTCTTTCATTCTTTCAAAAATCAAAATATTAGCATCGACTGCCATACCAATCGACAATATAAATCCAGCAATACCAGCAAGTGTTAAAGTTACTGGTGGAATTACTAATAATCCAGTTCTAAAAATAGCGATAGTAATCAAGGTGTAAATTAACAAAGCTATATTCGCTATCATACCCAATCTACCGTAATATAAGGCCATATAGATCATGACTGTTATCAAACCAACAATTGCCGCAACTAAACTTCTAGCGACTGATTCTTGCCCCAAATTGGCACTCATCGATTGTTGAGTTAATAACTTAATCGGTACCGGTAACGCACCCGCATTTAATTGAACCGCCAATTGCTTAGCTTCGTCAGTTGTGAACTGTCCATTAATTACCGCACTACCGCCAATAATCTCTTGCTGCACAGTTGGCGCTGTTACTAGCTGTTCATCAAGATAGATTGCTAATGGCTGACCTAAATTACGTCGGGTAATTTCAGCAAATTTTTGGGCTCCCTTTTCATTAAAACTAATCGCAACCTCTGGACCAGCACTTCCTTGTCCGCTAAATGAAACTTGGGCACTTCTTAAATCTGCACCTGTTAGTCCTGTCGATACAAATCCACCAACTAACGCTCCGCTATCTGTAGCTTCGCTACCACTTAAATCTGCGGCTGGACTAGCGTGAAGTTCACGAAAATCTAATTGGGCAGTTTTCCCAACTAATTGAGCTGCACTAGAAGCATCTTTAATACCTGGTAATTCGACTAATATCCTTCGTTCTTCACCCAGTTTGGAGGTTTGGACGACTGCTTCACTAACACCAAATAAATTAACTCGGCGCTCAATTACCTCTTTAGCTGATTCCAATGCATTATCTCTCTGATCAGCCGATATATTAGACATATCTGCTTGAAGCACTAACTGAGTTCCACCTTGTAAATCTAAGCCTAATTTCAATGGAAATCGATTTGCTAAACTCATTACATCAACTGACCACGGAGTTCCCGGAATTTTAATTGTTTGTGATTGGACTGGAACGCTAAAATACGCCGCTACCACTACCGCAATAATAATTAACCAAACTTTTAACCTGGATTTCATGAATTATATTTAAACTACCACATCCTCGAGCATTGTTGTTTCATCACCTAACAACATTATCCGAGGTTGGAATAATAATTTCAAAATAAAGGGATCCCGACGACGAACTCGGAAATTAAATTCTGGCTCATCCATAAACGAATAATTAATTTCCCTTTCTCTTTTAGCTTGTTCATCAGCAATCAATACTTGTAATTCTGCTGCTACAATCTGACCCACAACTAATAAATCAACATCATCAGATGCCGATTGTTCGTTTCTGGCAAATCGAGTAGCCATCATGGCATATTTTATTTTTCCTAGTTTAGCTCGGTTTTTAACAATCGCTCCGCCTAAACCGGTACTTTTGATGACCATTTGTAATAACTGTTGATAAAACACATAATCTCTTCGGAAACGATAATATCTACGATTAGCTCGCCACTCTGAAGCTACTAAGCCAAATTTTTCCATTCGAGCTAACTCTCGTCGAACTGCATTAATCTCCTCATCAACTCTTCGGACAATTTCTCTAACATGATACAACTCTTCGCTGGAGCCTAAAAACAATTGCAACATTTTAACTCGGACTTTTGAAACAACTAATTCTTCCATATTTTAAAAAAGGGACAGTTTATTTACTCAATAATAGCAAAATGCTGAGCAGAATCAAGAGTGATTAATAAGTGACTTTATTACCAACTGGCACTGTTTGTAGCCAAATTTGACCTTTATTCAAAGTAATTTCTACACCTTTAGCATCGACAAACTTCTCACGAGCTAATCGATTAGCTTTTGTCCATTTACCTTCGATAACTTGACCATCTTGGAAAATTAGCGCATCTCCAGTCCCTTTATTTCCATATAATCGATGAGCATTACCTTCATAACCGTCATTCGCAGGACTCTCTGTTTGATATCGAACAATCACCACTTTTGGACTAACTTGCTTATTAGAATCCAAATCATTATGAGGTTGTCCACCATTAACTCTTAAGTAACAATTACAATTTGCATCATAATTCCATTCAACAGTGTAATCTGTTTGGTTAGTCCAGAAAGGTACATTGATCTTAGTAACTGTTCCTTTTTGAGCAGCATCATCTTTAAACTTCCAAGACACAAAGTTCTTATCCCATCGAACACCCTTTTCATCAACTACACTCCAACCTCTCTTTTCACCCTCTGCCCATAACTTAGTAGTTGTCGAATACATCGTGTGCTCTGTTGCAACAGATCGACCTAATCTTTGATAATCTCTCCAGAAAGTTGGGAAGCCAATACTAAATTGATTCAAATCTTTGATACCGTAATCAATAATTTGGCCTAATGCATTTGCTGGACCAGGTGTATTTGCACCACCAACGTGGGCGTATAAAGCATCATATTCAGATAACCAATCTAAGAAATATGTTCGAGCTGATCGAACTGGACCTACTTGAATTTCCGGATAAATACAATAATAAACAGCCATAAATCGAGTGATTCCACCTTCGGCAACAGCTTCATAAACTACATCAGCAAAAGATAGACCAGATTGAGGTCGAGCTTCTGTGTGATTTTCAATCATAACAGCGAGTGGCCGTCTCTTTTCCCATGCTTCTTTAGCATTTTTAGTTTTTAGTGATCCATTTAATGGACAAACTTCAGTTCTTGGGATCGAAGCATCTTCATCTTGCACCTCACCTGGATTAGTTGATTCCGCAACATTTGCGCCTGAACCATTATTAGCTGACTGACCATGAGGCATTCGAGAACTGACAAAAGAGAAAACTGCACCTGCGGATAATAAGTAAATAACAATCGCTACAATTGCGACAACTAAACTTTTTTGAACAGTTGTTAGTGAATTAAAAAGATTCATTTAAATTATTCTATAATGTCTTAGTCTTTATTTAAAGCGGCATCTAATACTTGCTGCTCTTCTTTAGATAACTTAATCTCAGCTTGACCAGCATTTATGGATTTAGCATAAACCCTAGTACCAGATCGACTATGCATACTAGAGAGAATCACTCCATTATCTCGACCTGTTAATAATGCAACCGAGAAACTTTGATCTCCTCCGACATCCCCATAAGGATTATACCGCAAGATTTCAATTGTTTGCACGCCCGACTCTACATCAGTAGCTAATTGCTTCAGAGTTTCAAAAATTACTTTTTCTCTCTCTTTAACATCAGCTAACTCTGCAAGTAACTCATTTAATTTCGATTTAATATTTCGCTCATCAGATTGTGGAAATAATTGTTGAATCGATTGACGTTCTTTTATTAATAAAACCGTTAGAACAATCAACCAAATTATGGCCACCAAACCTATCGCGCTAAATCCCCAAACCCATTCCATAAGTTACATATGTAACTATAATTGATGCCAAAATGCAATGGCAAGTGTTTGTAACTCTATAGGTTTAGGGATTTTTCTCAAGGCACAAATGAGCTTGACACCCTATTATAAAAGTGCTAGGTTTATGCGTAGCTTGAAGCTAAGCTAAAACAACTCCATGCCTAAGCATAACCACTCATCAAAGCAAATTTCTCGCCTAAAGATGCAATTAGAGGGAAAAGAAATTCGCTACAGTGTTGAAACTAAAACAAATCAGGCTGCAATATCGAATTCTGAAACGATTAACTATCAGCCTAGTTCTTTGAGCCAAATCGAGCTTGATAGTATCTATTTAAAAAAGGATTTGTTAAAGATTTTTATGATTACTAGTTTAGCCTTAGCAGCGCAATTCGGACTCTATTTCGCGATCCAGAATCATCTGATTCCAGGATTTAATTAGGGTCTGAGTTTAGCAATCAAATTTAGAGAGGAGGTGACTGTAACTCATGCAAATGTATTGTGTTAAATGTCGTGCAAAAAGAGACGCAGAAGGGGTAGAAGAAGTCACCATGAAAAATGGTAAAAAAGCCGCTAAAGCGAAATGCTCAGTTTGCGGAACTGGTATGTACAAAATTGGAGCTGCTGCATAAAGATTTATCTTTTGTAGTACCCAAGTAAAAATCCCCTCTCCGGAGGGGATTTTTAGTGTTCTCTTCCCCGATATTGCAAAGCTTCAGCTAAATGATCACTGTTAATTTGCTCCATATCAGCTAGATCCGCAATAGTTCTAGCAACTTTTAAAATCCGAAAATACGCTCTAGCCGATAAATTTAATCTTTCAATTGCCCCTGATAATAAATCGGTAGCGACCTGATCCAACTGACAGTATTGTTTAACCATCTGGTTAGTCATTTCGACATTTAATTTAACTTTACTTCCATTAAATCTCTGCTGCTGTTTTTGTCTGGCTAAAATAACTCGTTGCCTGACAGTAAACGAATCCTCAGCTAATTGAGCGTTAATTAAACTTGAGGTATCAACTGCCGCAACTTGCAAATGAATATCAATTCGATCCAATAATGGTCCCGAGATCTTTTTCTGGTATTTCATAATCTGACCAGAGCTACAACTACAATTTTGAGTAGTTGATCCAAAGTATCCACAAGGACAGGGATTCTGAGCTGCTAAAAGAATAAATTGAGCGGGATAAGTTAACCTTCCAGCTGCTCGGGAAATAGTCACCTGTCGATCTTCCAATGGCTGACGTAAGGCTTCTAAAACTTGTCTCGGAAATTCAGGCAACTCATCCAAAAACAACACACCCCGATGAGCCAATGAAACATCACCCGGTCGAGCATTAACCCCACCACCAATAATTCCAACATGAGATGCACTATGATGCGGCGAACGAATCGGTCGATGCAGCATTAACGACTGATCACTCGGCAACAATCCCAATGAAGAATAAAGTTGGGTTACTTCTAAAGCCTCATCCCAAGTCAAAGCTGGCAAGATTGAAGGGAAAGTTCTAGCTAATAAAGTTTTACCTGATCCGGGAATACCGGACATCAAAACATTATGACCACCCGCTGCTGCTATCTCTAAAGCTCTTTTAGCCTGTTCTTGACCACGAATATGACTAAAATCATATTCATAAGTACTTTGACTATTAATATCTATTTCAGTTGGAGCAACTGGGACTTTCTCCATTTGTCCCGATAAAAACCCCACCACTTCTTGAATATTAGTAAAACCATAGACCTCAATTCCTCTAACTAAACCAGCTTCTTTACTGTTAGCCTCTGGCACCATCAGTCGTTTTAATCCTCTTTTCTTTGCCATCAAAGCCATAGCCAAAACACCTTGAGTCGATCGCAAACTTCCATCTAAAGACAACTCTCCCACTAAAACCGCATCTGATAAGTCTGTTTTTAGTTGGCCAGATCCAATCAAAATACCAACAGCTATAGCTAAATCAAATAATGGACCTTCTTTGGGTAAATCGGCTGGAGCTAAATTAATGGTAATTCTCTTGGCTGGAAAATCTCCGCCACTATTCCGAATTGCTGACCGGACTCTTTCTCGAGCTTCTTCTACTGCCCGATCGGCTAATCCAACGATATTAAAAGCGGGTAAACCATTTGAAGCAATATCGGCCTCAACGATAACAAGTTCGCCTTCTAATCCGACTAATGTCCCAGAATGAATCTTGGCTAGCATAATGCTAGGCAGTTGGCGGAATAATAAGCCAAAAAAATAATTTTAGCAATAATGCTTTTAAATCATTGTTTTAATGATCTTTTGTTTAACCATTTTTGGGTTTTCGATATCGCAATTCCATTTATAACTGCTACACCAAAGATCTGACTAAAATAAGGTAACCACTGTCCCTCAGATAACCAATGAATTGCATTGAAACTATTAACGCTTGATACAGTTATTACCATCCCCCACCTGAAATAATTAAAATGACTATTTAAAAATTCTAGCTTGGAATCTAAACTTTGCGCTAATCTCTGACGATAGCTTAACGGTCGATCGATACTAATCTCCCTTTGCCCATTTAGAGCTACGCGCAACCTTTGGTATAGTTCCGGCTCCAATAAACCGCTTTTCTCTGCCAATCTCAGCTGATTCATCGCCACATCCACCTCCTCAGTCGATAACTTTAAATCAGGGGTTACTGTCGGCATTTGTGGTAATGTTTGTTCAACAGCTGCCTGAACTAATCCTATCTCTTCGACAGACATTCCCGGTAAATTAACTAAACGATTAACTACCCTAGAAGCCACGCTTATTTGCTTTTTAGATTGGTCATATTGTTCCATCTCCCATCTTTCACGCATCATTTGACTATCCTTTCCATAATTTGAATTCGGAAAATGTCACTACTTGGTCTAGATTTAGAAATTGCTAAATGGAAAGTGAATGATTCTTTAACACTTTCAAAAGCCACTACGCTGGTATCAATGCCAGTTACTGATTGATCACGAAGTAACCACTTTTCAACAATCGGATAAGCCGCCTTTGAGCCAGAGCGAACAGTAACATCCAAACTAGGCACCGTTACACCATCTAAACGAGTGTAATCAACAATATTAATTGCGGTATTTCTACCATCTAGACCTCCACCTGGAAGTTCTATATTCGAATCTCTATTAATTTGAAAATCCATCCCTTGTTTAGAATTAGCCACATAACTCACCTTTTGATCATATTTTGGATAATAAATTCTCCAGTTATAGACTGATTGAGCACTAGGAGTTAAACCTAGAACTGATTCTGCTTCAAATTTTTCCTTTTTAGCCCTCTCTTCAGCTTCCTTTGCCTTTTGATCAGCTACTCTTTTAGCAATAGCTTCTTCGGAATAGAAAGTCCTGTTGAACATGAATCCAACTAAAAGACTGGCCCCAACTACTGTCGTACCAACACCCAAAATTTTCAAAATTTCCCGGCGATTTTTTGCTCGTCTTACCTGTTGTTCTTCACGCAATCTAGCTGTTGGTAAATGTTCGTCTATTTTTGCCAAATAGCTACCAGCATCCTCAAGACTAATATCACCAATACCTGACATCTCTTTGATAACTTTTCGAGCTGCAAGTAATTCGGTGTAATTAGCATTTAAACTACGTCGTGTATTTAACTGGCCATTTATGTCTATTTCGTATCGCATAATCTTTGCACTCCATTAGTCAGGATCATATATTGAATCATTTCAGTCGTCAAACCTATAAGACAAAAATCAGCGAAACAAGTAACAAAAAAATTTATTTGATTTAGAGACTATGTCTGATGACTAAATTTAGCTATTTTTGAACAAATCCTAAAAAAATATTAGTGTAATCAGCCCCAAGCCTTGACAGTCTATGAGCCATTCAAAATAGGACCAAGTTTCATCAAATTAATCCTTTTCCTAAACTCAAAATTAACATACAATTTGTCCATGACAAATTTACCATTAATTATCGGCATTCAAGGCGGACCAGGCAGCTTTAATGAAGAGGCTGCTCACTCATATCTTAAACAACAAGATATCCAGAATTATCAAATAAAATATTTATATACTACGGAAAATGTTCTTAAAGCCCTCGATAACAATGAAATTACCCGAGGACAATTTGCCATCTACAACAACTTAGGAAAAACAGTCACCGAATCGACATCAGCCATGAATCAATTCCAATTTAAAGTCATCGCAGGTTTTTCGATTCAAGTTAACCAAACCCTAATGATCCATTCTCAAACAGAAATCACTCAAGTAGATACAGTCATGGCTCATCCACAAGCTTTAGCTCAAT
>CAYTXH010000005.1:24290-24890 GCA_964441115.1 uncultured Gammaproteobacteria bacterium
ATGCCAAAATTATTTAAAACAATATTACCCAAATATAAAATTAATCAGTGGTGAAGGAGAATTAATTGACCATGCTTTAGTTGCAGAAAAAATTAATAATGGCGAACTACCAAAATCAACTGGAGTTATCGGGTCTCAAAGCTTAGCCAAACTGTATGATTTACAAATTATCGCCGAGGCTATTCAAGATCAAAAAGACAATTGGACCAGTTTTCTGCAAGTAGAAAGAATCAGTTAAAATTTATTGTACTTAGTTGCTACACCTTTAGCTTTTTCAACTGGATATTTTTTAGCATTTTTCTCAATTTTCTTATGTGCTTCAGCTACCACATCGATCTGCAACACTAGACTCAATTGAATTGTATATAATAAAACATCTGCTAACTCCTCTTTTAGACCAGCGATATCTTCATCAGTTAGGGAATTATCTAATTTCCACTGAAACTTCTCTAAAACTTCAGCTGATTCCAAAACCAAAGAGGTCGCCAAATTTCTAGGGGTGTGAAATTGGTCCCAGTCTCGATCTTTATTAAACTTAATAACTTTTGCTTTTAAATCATCCATAACCGTTTTATACCATAATCTATAATTCAAACAAAG
>CAYTXH010000005.1:24900-41552 GCA_964441115.1 uncultured Gammaproteobacteria bacterium
AAAATTGACAAAACCACAAAAACAGGAAAAACCAATTTATCGCTAACTCAAAATATTGACATTCTACTCCTGCAAATATAATATTACTTTTATGACGATTGATCCTTCAATCTTTAAATCTTACGACATCCGCGGCATCTATCCGACTGAGCTTAATGACGAAAACATTACCTTTATCGCCAAAGCATTTTACAAATTTGTTCAGCAAACCAAACAACACTCCGATCAATTAACAATTATTTTAGGTCGTGATATGCGGATCTCTTCACCATCCCTTCATCAAAAAACTGTCCAAGCCTTCTTAGAAGTCGGCGCCAAAATAATTGATATTGGGATTGTTTCGACTCCAACTGTTTACTTTGCAACAAGTCACTTACACGCTGATGGGGGATTTCAAATCAGCGCTTCACATAATCCAAAAGAATATAACGGCGTCAAAATGGTTATCAGCCAAGATACAGGTTTAATAAAAATTGGTAAAAGCACTGGTATGGATCAAATTCGAGATTTAACACTCGAATTATCACAAAACCCAACTGAGTCAGAAACAACTGGCAGTATTGAAGAGTACGATACCACTAAACTTTTAGATCAAGAAATTGATAACGCTCTCCAAATCGTCGGTAACCCAGAAATAGAATCTTTCAAAATCGCCATTGATCCCGCTAATGCCATGGGAATTAGTTATTTAAATGAACTATTCAATAAAGTTCCAGCTGAATTAATTAAGCTTAACTTCGAACTCGACGGAACATTTCCTTCACATCAAGCAGATCCTCTTCAACCTCAAAACATGGTCCAACTCCAACAATCAGTTATTGAATCTGGTGCTGATCTAGGTATCGCCACCGATGGAGATGGTGATCGATGTTTCTTCGTTGATGAAACAGGCAAAACCATTCCTCCATCTCATATTACCGCTTTAGTTGCTCGCGAATTACTCAAAAAACATCCAGGAGAAAAAGTCTTATTCGACGTTCGATATACTTTAACTCCTCAAACCGTCATCAAGGAGTTCGGGGGAACACCAGTTCTAACTAAAGTCGGCCATGCTTTTATCACTGAAAAATTGAACAAAGAAGGTGGCATCTTTGGTGGGGAATCTTCAGGTCATTACTTTTTCCGAGATACCGGTAATGCAGAATCACAACTACCAATTATTTTGACAGTCTTAACAGTCCTTAGCCAAGAATCTAAGAAATTTTCTGAGATCATTGCCGAAGTTAGCCGCAGCTTTGAATCAGGTGAAATTAACTTCCATGTTGAAGATAAAGATACGGTTATTAACGAAATAAAATCTCATTATCCTGATGCTGATTTACTTGAGATTGATGGCGTAGCTATCTCCTACCCAGATCGCAGAATTAGTTTACGTTCTTCAAACACTGAACCATTACTACGGTTAAATGTCGAAGCTTTAAACAAAGATCAAATGGAAAAATTACGAGACGAAGTTATTGAATTAATCAAACCACACGGCGAAATCGCCAGCCACTAAAGATCCCAACCTTTAGACTTATATTCCTTAACAACTCGATGAGTATTGAAATGTCCACCTAAACTGATTGCATGTTTCATTCTCTTTAACCATTCAGTTCGATGATCATGATATAGCGGAATAATGACATTTTCTAACTTCTCATATAAATCATCAGCATCTTTAGCATCATCATTATTAGGTGATAACGAAGGATCGTTCGGACCAATCGAAAAACCAGCTTCTGGATTCATCTGATTAGCTTCGATCCACCAACCATCTTGAACAGAGAAGTTTAGAACTCCATTCATTGCAGCTTTCATACCACTGGTCCCCGACGCTTCTAACGGTCGTCGCGGGGTATTTAACCAAACATCAGATCCACCGACTAATAATCGAGCGATACGTGGTGAATAATTTTCTAAAAAGACTACTTTCAAAATGGTTCTCAGTTTTTTAGAAATTTTAACAATTTCCCGTACAAATCCTTGCGAAACAACATCATTTGGATGAGATTTACCACACTGAATAATCTGAATCTTTCCTACACCCATTCGAATAAAACGCTCTAAATCAGAATACAAAAGTAATGGTCTTTTATAAGCCACTGGGCGACGAGCCAAAGAAATAGTTAAAGTATCCATATCAAATAATTCTTCAGGATCAGGATGTTCTTTATCCCAGAAAGCTGGAATGGAGGTCAAATGTTGATTGCAATATTCGATTAACTCCCGCTTAGTTTCCTGATGAGCTTCCCACAAAGTATCATCTGGTATTTTTGCCACAGCATCTTTTAATAAACTCGGATCATCTACCCAACCTGGTATGTACTCATTATATAAGTTTTGGATTAATGGAGAAACCCAAGTCATATGATGAACACCATTTGTGATCGAGTCGATTTCGTACCCAGGAAACATTTTTTCAGTAACTAACTGATGTTTCTTGGAAACTGCGAAAGTTTTTTGACTCATATTCATTGCCAAGTGAGTCATGCTTAAAGTCTCTTCTGAGGCTAACTTCTTGATATGCCAAGGCATTAGCTCTCCTAAGTATTTAGCTGCAAATTCATAGTTAAATTTGTCATGCCCTTCAGGTACTGGAGTATGCGTAGTAAAATCACACATTGGCTTAACAATCTCATCTTTAAAATCATTTTCTGCTAACAAAGCTAATGGAACAAACGCACTATGACCCTCGTTCATGTGATACTTTTTTATATTTTGATAACCCAGCTCACGCAACATCTTCACTCCACCGAAACCTAACAAAATCTCTTGGCAAATTCGTGTTTCTCCACCACCACCATATAGATTTTTAGTTATATCTCGAGCCCATTGCTCATTCTCAGGAAAATCAGTATCTAAAAGTAAGACCGGCACTACAAATCCAGTTACTCCGACAATGTCATATCTCCAGCAATCTACATAAACCTTTTGTTTTTGAATTGTTAATTCGATTCTTTCCGGAAGTTTCATCAGATGATCCATCTTTTGCCAATCTGATTCTTTAAAAGTCTGAGAGCCATCGGAATTAATAATTTGAAGTGAAGTACTACCGCTATAAACTAAAGTGACCCCTACAGAAGGGACTTCCAGATCAGCACAGGAGCGTAAAATATCACCAGCCAAAACACCTAAACCACCAGCATAGGTCGGAATCATGCTTTCCAACATAATTTCCATTGAGAAATAAGCAACATCCAGCGGAGATTTTAATTCAGGCATTACCTTCATTATGCCAAGTCTAGAAACCAAAATCTATATTAGAAATTAGTTAAAGAGTCCGGATCACTTTTGATCTTAGAATAATCAACATTTTTAAGGATTATCTTGCCTTTAATTTCAGAGATTACAGCAGGTTGAGGAATTTCAGTTGGATCTGGCCACAGTTGCTTTAGCTTAGATGCCTGAGCTGTAGTTACAGATAAAAACAAATTAAACATCACAATTAGTGCAATGGTTAGAGCAGTTCGAACCAACGCCCGGGTATTGTCACTCATATGATTATTCCTTCATTTACATTATACCTCTTTGTTTCAAGTTTTGTCTGATTAACTCAAGTCTGTTACAGTTAGATTATGGAAAATCAGCCAGAATACAAAGCAGAATCAGCAGGAGCTTTAATGACTCTTAAAGTACCGATCATTCACCCTTCTAATACAGTTGAAGAAGCTATTAAACTCCTCTCTCATCGCGATTGGGACGATTCTGACACTTTATATGTAATATCAGTACATCATCAGTTAATCGGTACTGTACCTATTTCCCGATTACTTAGCAATCATCACAGCACACTAATCGAAACAATTCTTGATAAACCAAAAGTTACGGTTAGTCCTCATACTGACCAAGAAAAGGTAGTTATTGCGGTCATATCTAATGATGTTGAAACGATTCCAGTAGTTGATGATAATCAACACTTTTTAGGAGCTATTCTAGCTCGACAAATAATCGATGTTCTACATTCCGAACATTTAGAAGATTTCCTTAGATCTTCAGGTATCCGTGGTAAAGGATCGCACATTATTGAGCTAGCTGATAGCCATCTAATCGCTGTTGTTATGTCACGATTACCATGGTTAGTTGTTGGATTATTAGGCGGACTAGGTCTAAGCTTTTTAACTAGCCGCTTTGAGACTAGCATCTCAGAAAATATTGCTTTAGCTTTCTTTATCCCTGTAATTGCCTATATCGCCGATTCAGTGGGCACTCAATCAGAAACTATTTTTATCCGATCATTATCAATTCTCAAGATCAAGCCTAGCCTGTATATTTTTAAAGAATTTTGGGTAGGAACTTTAATTGGTTTATCAATGGGCCTCTTCGGCGGAGTGGGCGCGGGTTTCATTTCTCAATCCGCACCAATTGGATTAATTGTAGGTTTATCACTATTTATTGCTTCTACTTTATCGAGTGTTTTAGCTTGCATCACACCATTAGTTTTTCGAGCTTTCGGTAAAGATCCTGCTTTAGGAAGTGGACCCTTAACTACAGTTCTTCAAGACGCTCTTAGCTTAGTTATCTACTTTTGTATTGCCAATTTTGTTCTGGGACGAGTTTGAATTCACCCCTAAAAAGCCGTATAATACCCATAACTGGGAGATGAAGTAATCGCTGTCCATAGCTTGAGCGACGGGCAGAGGAAAGTCCAGACAGCATAGAGCAGGGTGGTTGGTGTAAGCCAACAGCTATACTCCCTTCGGGGATAAGGCCTAGTTAGAGCAACAGTGACGAACCGAGTTACGTCGGATGAAACGATCAAGTTAATGGATCTGCGATTCACTAAACCGCAAAGGGTTTACCCTGAGCGAACACAGTGAGTCGAAGGGTAATCCTCCCCGCTGCAATCCTAGAACCGACTGAGTGGCTCGCTCTTTAGTCGAAATCAGGAGCATTAGATAAATGATTACTACTGAATACGTTAGGTTAGGTGGGCTTGCCCTTCGAAGCTTTAACGTAGGAGGGAAACAGAATCTGGCTTATCATTTCCCAGCCAAATTAATTTACGGAATTAAATCTAAAGGTTGATCACTATCTTCTTTTAAACTTTCAGCTACTACTGTTTGTAAAACAACTACAATTGGTACTGCTAATAATGCACCTGCTAAACCTAATAACTTGCCCCCAACTGCTACCGCCAAAATTACGATCAAAGGATTTAAACCTACTGCCTTTTTCATTACTTGAGGAACGATAAAATGATTCTCCAATTGTTGAATAATAAAGAATGCTGCAATGACTACACCACCTAATACCGGCGAAACAAAATATGCCACAATAACTGCCGGAATTGCCGAAATAATCGGACCAATTACTGGAACTACTTCAAGTAATCCAGCAAAAATTGCCAATGGTAAAGCATAAGGAACACCCATCACCAAAAGTACCACATAAACAATTGCCGCAATAATAACGCTTAACGCAAATTGCCCTCGTAACCAAGCTCCTAATTTTTCCTCAATTCGATTTGTTACCCGACTAATTTTCTCTTCATGACCAATAAAGAATTGGCTTAACAAATTGTCTAATTTATCTCTCTCAAGTAATAAGTAAAAAGTTAAAACCAGAATCGAAATTAAGGCAATAAAATTATTAAAAATAGCTAGAGTGAAACTAACTGCATCTTTAGAGATATTAGTTATTTCTTGTTTTATAACCGACTGATCTACCCAATTTGCAGGTAAAATAGTTTCTATTTTAGTAGGCAATGCTTGAGATAAATTAGTAGTTTGTTCAACTAATGGAATAACAATTACCGAGACTAATCCAGCAATTATACCGATTATAAAAACATAAACTAAAGCAATCGCCAATGCTCGCGGAGCTTTCAACTTAGCTTCTAAAAAACTTACCATCGGCGATAAGCCAGACATAAAGATGATAGCGATAAACAATAAAATAATAACGTCAGTAATCAAAAATAGTGCCCAAAGGATTCCAAAAAAGGCAGCCAAGAAAAATATTGTTTTATGTGAAATATTAATTGTCCGTTGCATAAGCTAATTATACCAATCAACAACCTGCTCTGTCATCTTTTCTTGCCAAGAGTCAGAAGTAACATCAAACCAGATAATTTGTAAATCTCTCTTAAACCAAACCCATTGACGTTTCGCATACTGATTTATCTTTAAATTAAGCAACTTATTAAATTCTTCCTTAGTAATTTTCTGCTGACAATATTGCGCTAATAACCCATACTCTAATCCCAATTGATCCATTCTCTCCCAACTAACTCCTTCACTGTGTAATCGCTCAACTTCTTCCACCATCCCCATCTCCAATCTAGTTTCAACTCTTTTATTAATCCTCTCCTTAAGCTTTTCTTTCGGAGCAGTTAAACCTATTTTCAAAATATTATATTCAGAATCTAATCCTTCAATTTTAATTTGATTATCTGGCTCTAATGATTTTTCTATAGCTCTAACTAATCTTCGTGGATTACTTTTATCAGAATCATTCAACTTATCCCATGATTCTATTGATAACAATTTTAATTTTTCTTGTAATTGATCCAACGATAAATTATTTAACTCATCTCTTAGCTCTAGATTAATCGGAGATTGCTGATCTACCATTCCTGAAACTAAAGCTTCAAAATATAATCCAGTACCTCCAACTAAAATTGGTAATTTACCAGCTGACTCAATTTTCTGAATGGCTTCTTTAGCTAAGTCGACATACTTCATCACATCAAATTGTTCTCTTGGATCTGCTACGTCATATAACCAGATTTTCACACCATCAATAATCCAAAACCCATCACCTTTTTGATATGACTGAAAATGTCCGGGCAATTTACCAGATCCTAAATCTAATCCAACATAAACTTGGCGTGAATCAACTGCGATTAACTCTCCGTTAAATTTTTTAGCCAACTCGATTGCAATATCAGTTTTTCCAGTTGCGGTTAATCCCACAACGGCTAAGATCTTCTTCTTTCGCATACCTCTGATTATAATGAATCGTGATGCTGAAACTCCAGGCTACATTAATTGAATGGCAACCCATTATTGGTTTATGGCTAATTACAAAATTAATCTTACTAATTGTTGGACTTTATGCCAGCCAAAATCCAAATTGGTGGATATCATGGATTCAATGGGATGGACCCCATTATATCGATATCGCTAAATATGGATATGAAACATCAGGCGAACATGCTTTATGGATCGTCTTTTATCCTCTATATCCATTATTAATCAAATTTTATGCACTCTTTTTACAAAACTATGAACTATCGACAATATTAGTCTCATGGGTTAATTCATTAATTGCCGCCATCGCTTTATATGAATTAACTAAGCAACTTTTTAATCCCAACATCGCTCTAAAGGCTGTCTGGTGGTTACTTATTTTTCCTACTAGTTTTTTTCTCCAAGCCAGCTATACCGAAGCAACATATTTAGCAACAAGTTTAGTTTGCTTATCACTATATTTAAAACAACAAATATTTCCCAGCTGGATCGCCGCTTATCTAACAGGATTAACTAGAATTAACGGTTTAACTTTAGTGCCATTATTTTTCTTAACACCATCAAAAATTAAAAATCGAATTATTATCTCTAGCGGTATTATTAGTGGATTTTTCACCTACTTATTAATAAATTACTGGTTATTCGGTGATTGGTTACATTTTCAGGAGCCACTACTTTTAAATTGGTATAAAAAATTTGACTATCCATGGAATGGTCTTTTTTCTGCTTGGCAAAATGCTCCGAATTTATTAGATCTAAACAATTATGTTTTTACAGGCGAGATCTATGCATTAGGATTTATATTTTTAATGTTAATACCTATTTGGAAGTATACAAATCTAGCGTTTTTTAGTTACACACTAATAAATCTTTTATTATTCACTTCAACTAGTTTCATCGCTTCAACGCCTCGTTATGCATTAATACTTTTCCCAATTATGATCTGCCTAGCCCAAATCAAGAATAAATATTTCTTTGCGCTACTCTCAATTATCTCTATTGGATTATTAATTCCCTTAACTATAATGTATACCACTGGAAGATGGGCATTTTAAAAAAATATATTTATCAGCATCAATCGCTATGGTTAATTCTTATCTTCGCTCTAGCATGTCGATTTTTAGTCATGGGTTTAACACCCTTTAAAGTTGACATGGATGCTTGGGTTGCTTGGTCTTATCGTTTAGCAGAATTTGGACCATGGCAATTTTATTCACCAACAATTTGGACAAACTATACACCAGGATTTCTATATCCATTATGGTTTATCGGATTAGTTAATCAGCTATTAAACTTTCCGATAATTTGGCTCAGTCAGATAATTAAAATCCCCGCAATAGTTTCCGATCTTTTACTAGCATCATTTGTTTATTTTCTAACTTTTAAAACTCAGCCCAAACTATCTTTAATTCTTGCAGGACTCATTGCATTAAATCCCTTTGTTATTTTTAACAGTACCATTTGGGGACAAATTGATTGCCTCTTAACACTCGCCATGTTTGCCAGTATTTACTATCTAAATAAACAAAATTATTTATACAGTTCTATTGCCTATGCTGTTGCTCTTCTAATCAAACCTCAAGCAATCGCTATTTCACCAATCTACTTATTATTTATCACTCAACATTTAATAACTAAAAAACAATTTCAATTAAATAATATTGCTAAATTATTTTTTCCTGGATTTTTAACTCTTCTACTTTTATCTTGGCCATTTTTCATTACCAATCCATTTTTAGGATTGATTAATTTAATAAAAACTATGTCTGAAGATTATAGTTACAATTCACTTTTTGCCTATAATTTCTGGGGCATTTTTGGTTTTTGGAAATCTGATGCTCAGTTATGGGGTTCATTAAGCTGGCATCACTGGAGCATCTTAATGTTTGCTGGATATTGGATTGCGATTAGTTACTTTTATTTCAGTCACAAATTAAAACTATTCACAATTGCTACTTTAGCCTGTTTGGCATTTTATTTCCTACCGACCCGAGTCCATGATCGATATTTATTTCCAGCTCTAATCTTTTTAGTTTTTGCCATTGCTGAAACTAAATCATACCGTTTGATTTGGCTATTTATCCCTCTATCACTATTTCACACCCTTAATCTTTATCAAGTTTATGTTTATTACAACGAATTTTATTATTCATTACCACATCAGCTATACGTACCGTTTATTTTCGATACTTTGCAACAATCTGCACATTTAATATCATTAGCATCAACTGTTATATTCATAGCAGTCAGTATTTTATTATTTAATACCAAAAATGAATCTCAAAAGCATATTAAAAAATCCTAAAGCCCTGATCATCCTGATATTAGTTGTAGCTCTTGCTACTCGATTATTTAGAATCTGGGAACCCAATACTTATGTTTTCGATGAGGTTTATCATGGATTCACCGCCAAAGAATATCTCCTTGGACACAAAGAAGCTTGGGTCTGGTGGACCACCCCACCAGCAGGAGTCGCATATGAGTGGACACATCCACCATTAGCTAAAGAAATCATGGCCGCCTCATTAGGACTTTTCCAAACACTCGATCCATGGGGCTGGCGAATTCCCGGAATATTAATGAATCTACTCAGTATTTATCTAGTTTATCGACTGGGACTTTTATTATTTAAAAATCATAATGTTGGTTTGATAGCCGCTTTTGCTTTTTCTATCGATGGCTTAAATTTTGTTCAAAGCCGTACTGGAATGAACGATTCTTATGTTGTCGCTTTTATCTTAGCCAGCTTATTCTTCACTTTAAGTAAAAGATTCTTATTTGGAGCAATCCTATTCGGATTAGCTTTATCTAGCAAATGGAGTGCAATTTACTTATTCCCCATCACTATTTTTATTCTGATTTACTACAAAGCCTATCTTCAAATTTTATATTATTTATTTATTCCATTTGGTCTTTATTTATTCAGCTACACACCTTTCTTTATGCACAATCTCAATCGAGATCAGTTCATTGAATTACAAAAACAAATGTGGTGGTATCACACCAATTTGAAAGCTACTCACGAATACTCTTCACCTTGGTGGTCATGGCCTTTAAACCTTTATCCTGTTTGGTATAACGTTCAATATCTTCCGCCTACTAAATTACCAGATGGCACAGAAATTCCCGGCAATATTGGTAATATTTTTGCTTCAGGAAATTTAGTTGTATTTCTAATTGGTTTAATCTCAATTATCTATTCAGGATTAGAACTACCCTCACGGTTTCTTAACAAAATCGTTCAGAACTCAGAACAATTAGAACAATCCATTAAAAATTATTGGACTATGACCACAGAGAAGATTCATATTCATCATAGTTTTGCCATATTAATTACGGTTCTTGGCTATGCTAGCTTCTTATTGCCTTGGGCGATATCACCCAGAATCATGTTTTTATATCATTACAGTCCTTGTGTACCATTCCTCTGTTTAGCTTTGGGATATCAACTAAATAAATTCCATCAACATTCAGAATCAAAGTTTCAATTTTGGATCTTATTGGGATTAATGGCTCTTAATTTCATATTTTTATATCCAATGATTACAGGACTTCCAATAGATAGGGGATTAATGCAATTATTCTTCCTAACCAATCTGACTAAGAATCCATTTATGTAGAAGAGACTAGCGAATTAAGCGTTTTAAAGTCTTACCAGCAATAAAAGCTGGTAATTTTTTACCAGGGATCTGTAAAGCAGCACCAGTTTGTGGGTTTCTACCTCGACGTGCAGCTCGTTTTCTAACTACGAAAGTACCGAAACCACTAATCACTGTTTTCTCGCCGCGAGTTAAATTATCTTCAACAATATCGATTAAAGATTCGATCGCATCCGACGCTGCTCTTTTAGTTAAATTTGCTTTTTTAGCTAATTTTTCGATTAACTGATTTTTAGTCATGAACCTAAACTATCAAATGCACCAAAGTTTGTAAAGGGTTAAATAAGTAATAAAGGGAACGGAACGACTATCCTCCAGAAGTTAAGAACGAATCAGAAGCTCGTGTTTCTCGAACTGCGGTTACTCGAACTGCACCAGGAACAATAACTTCTTTTTGAATCTGACTACCAATATCATGAACTAATTTTGGTAATTCATCATCAGAAATTTTATCTGGGAAAACAACAATTCGAACTTCTCGACCTGCTTGAACAGCGAAAGCTTTATCAACTTCATCAAAACTAGTTGCGATTCTCTCAATATCTTGGAGTCTTTTGATGTAATCTTGAACATTTTCGTGTCGAGCACCAGTTCGTCCACCAGAAATAGCATCTCCTAAGTAAACACAGATTGATTCAACTGCTGAAAATGGCTCATCTTCATGATGCTCTGCAATACAGTTGATAACTTTTTGTGGGAAACCAAACTTCTTTGCGAATTGGACACCCTTTTCAACGTGAGTTCCCTCATCCCAATCAGTCAAAATCTTACCGATATCGTGCAATAAACAACCTAATTTAACTACATTAACGTCAGCACCAATAATTCGTGCGATCTCAACACCAATTTGAGTCTCTTCTAAGGTGTGTTGGATCATATTTTGACCATATGAATATCGATATTTGAATCGTCCTAAAATACCCATAATCTCAGCTGGCATGTTATAAACACCAACTGTATGACACAACTCTTCACCAGCCTTAAACATCAATTTTTCGATGTCAGCTGTAGTTTGTTCAACAACTTCTTCAATTCTTTGTGGTTGGATTCTACCGTCAGCCATTAATCTCTCGAGAGAAACTTTCGCAATTTCTCGGCGAACTGGATCAAAAGAAGATAATGTCAAAGTATCTGGAGCTTCGTCCATAACTACATCAACACCAGTAGCTTGTTCAAAAGCCTTAATATTTCGACCTTCTTTACCGATTATTCGACCTTTCATCTCTTCATCGGCCAAAGTTACTCGTGAAGTGGTAAATTCAGATACATAATTTGTTACTCCATGTAACATTGCGTCGGCTAAAATTTCCCGGATTTTTTCATCAGACTGTAATTTAGCTTCATCTTCAGCATATTTAATCTTTTTTGAGATCTCAGAAGCTAAATCTTTTTCGATATTCTCTAATAAAATCTTAGAGGCTTCATCTTTAGACATTCCTGAAGATTTCTCTAATTTTTCGACTAATTCTTTTCGTAATTTTTCAACTTGAGCTAAACGGGTTTCGATTTGTTGTTGCTTCTCAACATTAGTTCTCTCTCGTTCTTCTAAAATACCTTCTCTTTTAGCAAGTTCTGTCTCTTTAGCTAGAACATCGACATTAACGACTGTTTGATTATTATTTCCAGAGTTATTCATATTTGATTGATAATTTCCAAATGACTTTTTCATAAAAAACTACTAGTAGAGGAGACTCAATACTTGAGAGTCAGAAATATGAATATTTAACTCAGCTGAATTTGCTGCCTAAAACTCATTTTTAAACCTCTTACTATAGGTACGCACAGATATTCTAATCCTTTTTAGGCTTTTTTACAACAACTACGTTTACCCTGAAAAGATTTAAGGTTCTTCTTCAATATAAGACATCATTCTACTTACAACTTCTTTTGCTGTATCATAATCAAAACCTCGACGCATCAAAAACTCTAATGCTTTCTGTTTTTTCTTGTTTGCATCTAAATTGGACCAGCTAGAAAGTTTCTTTTGGAGTGCTTTTTCGGCCAAAGATTGTTCATCAGTAGAGGAGTGCTCATCAGCTAAAACTTGGTCAATGACAGCTCGATCAATCCCCTTTTTTATTAACTCAGCTTTTATCGCTAATTTACCTTTACTTTTACTTCTCCGACGAGCATTTACCCATGCTTCAGCAAAGCGAACATCATTTACTAAATCTTTTTCAATCAATCGATCAATTAACATCTCTTGAACCATTCCTGAGATCTCTTCATCTCCTTTAACTTGCCTTTTAAAAGATAATTGCTTTAAATAAGTTCGAATTTCCCCTTCGGATCTATCTCTCACACTAAACAACCCATACATTCTCTCCATTAATTTGCCAACTTCAGTTTCTATCAGTAAACTGTGAATCTCATCAGAAGCAACTTCTTTCCCAGGGACTAATCGGAATTTAACAATGGTATCTTCATCTGCTCCAAAAGCATACTTTCCATCTATATATATGTTGTATCTTCTGGGATTCTTTTTTTGCTGTTCTAGTAAAGTTATTTTCATGACAGCAGAGGAGTGACCAAGTTTTTTTGAGCGATATTAGATCGACACCAATTTTGGATTAGAAACTAGATTTTTTCTTCATCAAAACCAGCTTCGTCATCTTCTTCGTCATGTAAACCAACTTCAAGCTCTTGACCACTATTACGCTTTGCCCATCTTTCTCTGATATCACTTTCTAATTTTTCAGTTTCTTGTGGATTCTCTTTTAAGTAGCCAATTGCTGCTTGTCGTCCTTGACCTAACAAATTGTCATTCCATTTGATAAACGCACCTGACTTAGTCAAAATACCCAACTCAATACCAACATCTAATAATTCACCTTCGTGTAAGACTCCATATTCATTCATATCAAATTCAGCAATTCTGAATGGAGGAGCGACTTTATTTTTTACAACTTTGACTCGGTGTCTTGATCCAATAATTTCATCACCTTGCTTAATATTTTCAATCTTTCGGATATCTAATCGAACTGATGCGTAGAATTTCAATGCCATTCCTCCGGTTGTTGTTTCTGGATTTCCAAACATAACACCAATTTTTTGTCGTAATTGGTTAGTAAAGATCACAATAGTATTGGTGCTAGCAATAGCTCCGGTTAATTTTCTCAAAGCTTGTGACATCAATCGAGCTTGCATACCCATGACTGCATCCCCCATCTCCCCTTCAATTTCGGCCTTTGGTACCAAAGCAGCCACAGAATCGATTACCATGACATCAATACCACCTGAACGAATCAAAGTTTCAGCAATTTCTAAAGCTTGTTCACCAGTATCTGGTTGAGAGATCAACAAATCATCTAAATTAACACCAATCTTTAATGCTCTTTGTGGATCTAATGCGTGTTCTGCATCAATAAAAGCAGCTACTCCGCCTTTTTTCTGAGCTTCAGCAATGACATGAAGACAAACAGTTGTTTTACCAGAAGCTTCTGGACCATAGATCTCAATAATTCGGCCTTTTGGAAAACCACCAGCACCCAAAGCTAAATCTAATGCCAGTGAACCAGTCGAGACAACTTCCATTGTCATTTTTTCTGACCGTTCACCTAGTTTCATAATTGAACCTGTACCAAATTGCTTTTGAATTTGTTGCATTGCAGTCATGATCGCTGCACGCTTTGCATCTGTAGAATTTCCGGTAGCAACTGGAGTTACGTTATTTGCTGTTCCTCTTGGCATGGCGAAAGTAAACCATAAATTACCCGAACTATGCAATAGGTCAAACTAGGTCAATTTTATAAAGTATCAAAAATTGGATCTAAAAAGATATCGTGATATGTCTTTTTTGCCTCAGGTAAACTTAACCATTTATATTCTGTATGCTCTTTGGGATCTAAACTAATATCCCCATCCTCCACCTTGCCCACATAGGTAATTCTGACTGTGTGTTTTCCCGGAACTCTCAATATGTCCTGAACACCAACCACTTTATCTATTGATATCAAGTTTAAATTTGTCTCTTCCTTAACCTCTCTCCGAGCCACCGCTAACTGTTCTTCCCCAGGGATCAATCTCCCTCCTGGAATATCCCATTTACATTCAGTATCCCCCTCATAGGGCTGAGATCTTTTAAGCATCAAATACTCCCCCTGATTATTTTGGAGAAAAACTTTAACACCAACTGCCAATTGAATTTCGGACATCTTAATCTGAGATTACCTAACAGAAAATAAAAATACAACTAATAAATGTCGAGTTGCTAAGACAAACCTTGAACTCTTTATACCACTTCGAGAATCCATAAACAAATACTGGGATAGAAGCAAATATGATTACTCTGTTTTTAGCCAGGTAGTCCTGGAAGCTAATAACGAATTTCAGTATAATGGGATATATCGATACTAAGCGGTTATATTGAAAATGCGCCACATGGCGCAAATAAATAAACAACATGAGTAAAACAGACGACGTACAAATTTATTACGCAGATAACGGGGTTGTAAGACAGGCTGTTCCCGTAACACCTACTAATAGCAATCCGATTAAACAGGTTGTTGAGGTGATGAAAAAAGTAGACCTAAAATCACCAGAGGCCAAGCAAAATGAAGTTAGTATAAAAGATAAAAACGGCAAACGAATTAAGCTAGACGACGAACCAGTCAGGAATACTTATTTTAGAGGTGTTGAGCCCATGGGTAACAATTTTCGAGGCGTAGAAGATAACAAACAAAAATGATTATTCTTTATACTAGGTCTACCTTGAACCATTATGTATGCAGTTACAGATAACGAATTTACCGAAAAATATGCAACCGACCAACTCTACAAAAAAATAGTCGGTGAATTATCTACGCGTGGCAAAGATACCACGACTGGCAAAAAACTAGCACTAACCCCGAAAATGCTACGTGATTTTCTGTTCTATGTTTCAATGGGCGCTGACTTAAAAGACGCGGCTAAATCGGTATATTTAGAAGAAAAGACCCGCCAAGATTATAACCGCCGTAGTGAAACATTTTCGGGGGTAACTAGCCTGGCGAAGAACAATGTATCTACGCGAGCAAAAATGGCAGTAGCACAAGCCATAATGGGTCGTAAACCAAGCTACTACACATTAACCCACCCTATTACTAAGCAACCAACCTACATAGAGTTACGAGAAGTCCAATCAAATGTAAACGCCGCGATGTGGTGGCGAGAGAAAGTCGATAAAATCGGTACACAGGAAGAAAACGATGAGCCGTACAAGAACCCACAGCTAGGCGCGCCCAGAAACGCAGAAGAAGCGGCACTGCTTGAAGGACTTATGAATAGCCATTACGACTATGTCAAAAAGAAAGAGCAGGAAGCCAGACAATCACAGATATAATGCGACATTTGGCGCATAATTTGATAAAATCATGGTGAATTTATGAAACTAAAAAAAGTTATTGTCACAGGATATAAGTCAATAAAAGGTACTGAACCATTAGTTATCGACAAAAAAACAACTATATTTATTGGTGCAAACGACCACGGCAAATCGAACTTACTTCATGCTACTCTTTGCCTAAATGATGATAAGCCTATTACCGAAGAAGATGTTAATTGGGACTTGGCTACTGACTTAAAGCCAAGAATTGAATGGCATTTCTCAGTCGAAGACGATAAAGACTCTATTAAAAAATTAGCCGTTCCAATGACAGCCGCTACTTCACCGTCGGTAAAAAGCGAAAATTCCGAGCCAGAACCAGAACCAACACCCCCAGACCCAGCACAAGAATTGTTGCCACGAAACGAAGAGATGGTATTATCTTTTTTCCGAGAGGGAGTGGGGACACCAGTTCAAGTCCTAAGCGTTCCCTTCGATATACCTAGAGGTAATGAACCAGAGTTGCTAAAACTAAGACCAAGAATCGAAGACTTTTTTGCCCCACCCACTACAAATTTGATTGATGAGGTGACTCTTGCGGATTTAACTACAGAAAAATTTGAATTTTTATGCGAGAGTGATGAAATTAGTGATGAATTGATTAAAAGTACCAATGATGGAATTGCGAGAGATGTTTTCGGTGTTCCAATGATCATTGTTAACGATCAGCTTTTCTGG